>JAGWBG010000277.1 GCA_021296015.1 Dehalococcoidia bacterium
ATGAGGCCCGGGCATACCATGATGCAGGGCCGGATGATCGCTATTGACTTGGACACCTGCGATTATATATGGGAGGAAGGCGCGGTAGGCACGGAGCACCAGGACGGCCTGATGGAGGATGATGGCCTGGGGAAAAGGTAGCTCTACCCACTAGTCCAACTTCGTAGGGCCTCAAATGTCTGATGTCTGATGGTTACACCTATTACACGACCCAGCAGAAGGTCGGGGCAGTGGTGGTCTAATGCAGGATGCCAAAGCATACGCCATCAGCTTAATAGCGGGCATTGCCATACTCGCTGTTATGTTCCAGGTGGGTATGTTTGATTCGTGCGGTAGTGGGAGTGTACAAAGTGGTATGTTAATGGCGGAATTTTATGACGAGCAGGCTTGCGGGGTGCTGTATGACAGGTCTTATGACCTATTCATACAGCGATATACTAGGGACGAAGCTATCGCACAACTGCTAACAGAATATCAATTCCCATTAGCAGAGTACGGCGCAGAGAGAGTAATTCAATATTGCGCGGACGCCTATGGCGTACAGTTAATTTTTGAGGAATCAACGAGGTAACAAAGTATGTAATTCCCTAAGTTCGGCTTCCATATCTTCTCCTTCATATTACTTCGCCCGTGCGACGCGGAGCATGGTCACTCCTATCAGGACGGCCAAGGCTATGACCACCGCCATTATGGGTCCCGCGGTGACCCCCACTGCCCCAGCGCACACCCATATTATGCGGTTTCGCCAAACACCAGGCCAGTGCCCTTCCGCCCTGCGTTCCGGTGACAGCCGAGGGACAGGATAGGGGGCTGAGCCTCAAGTATTGCAGACCTTTGAGAAGTCCTGTATTCTGAACCTGCTGTTCTTCCGGCTACCGGGAGGTCGGCGGCGGAGCCGGGGGTCTCCCCGTAAACTACACTCTTGTGGAGGTAACAAAACGATGGCGACTCTAAAAATTGACAACGCTAAATTCGTGCTGACGATGGACCCTGAGCGCAGAATAATAAGGGATGGCTCGGTTCTGGTTGACGGCCAGAGAATAACCCAGGTGGGCAAGGCCACCGAAATGGCAGGGGTCACGGCGGATAGGACCATTGACGCAAGTGAGATGGTGGTGACTCCGGGATTCTGCAACGCTCACCTGCACATTAGCTACGCCCACGACATCCGGGGAATATTCCCCGACACCCTCGGCGGCGGCGAGTACATACAAACCGCCTACAAGCTGAAGTCGGTAATGTCCGAAGAGGAGGAGTACCACACCACATTCCTGGCAATCACCGAGCTTCTGAAATACGGGACCACCTGTTTCCTGGACCCTGGCAGCACAATTCATATAGACGCCTGCATGAAAGCCTACGGGGACTCGGGAGTCCGGGCCAATCTGGGTAGGCAGATTGCCGTGAAGCCCAACCCCGTGAGCCTTCCGGTGACTCCGGTGGATGAGGCCATTACCCAGATGGAGGATACGATTCGCACCTACGACCACCACTTCGACGGTCGAATCCGCGCTTGGGCCATACCCTACTCCGTGGACCTGGCAACGCCTGAGCTACTGAAGGCCGGAAAGGAGATGGCCGACAGATACCAGACCGGGCTGAGCTACCACGTGAACAATACCCCCGCCTCCATAGAGTCCCACAAGCAGGAGTTCGGCAAGTGGCCCCTGGAGTACCTGGAAGACCTGGGCGTGCTGGGACCCAACGTGCTTCTGCCTCACCTCATAGGTGCGGAGGACCCTGATATAGACGCCATGGCCCGCACCGATACCAAGGGCGTGATGATTCCTACAGCCTCCATCAAAGGCGGCTCAGGCACCACCGTCAAGGGGAAGTTGCCGGAGATGCTGGCCAAGGGCGTCTGTTTAGGCCTCGGCACCGACGCCGGCAACAACTCCAACCTGGTTGAGACCCTCCGGACCATGTACCTGAAAACAGTTCTTTACAAGGACGGCAGAATGGACACCAAGGCCATGTCTGCGGAAAAGGCCCTGGAGATGGCAACCATTGATGGTGCCAGGGCGTTGGGTCTGGCCGATGACATAGGCTCCCTGGAAGCTGGCAAAAAGGCCGACATCGTGCTGTTCGACACCAAGCGGCCCGAGTGGCGCTCCCTTTTCAATCCGGTTATCAACCTGGTGTTCAGCGCAGACGGCAGAAGCGTCCACACTGTCATCGTAGACGGGCAGGTTCGCGTGGATGCGGGCGTGCCGGTCTTCGTAGACGAGTGGGACTTGATTCAGAATGTGCAGGTTCTGGGGCAGTACAGCATGGACAGGACCGGCATCTCCTACCCCCAGAAGTGGCCGATAGTATAACAGGGTCTTTCCAAAGTGCCTTCTCCCCTGGTGGTAGAAGGTTAGGATGAGGGGGCACCCGCGTCACCCTCACCTCAATCCTCTCCCGTCGAGGGAGAGGAGGCCCTATGACAACACCCTCTAA
>JAGWBG010000008.1 GCA_021296015.1 Dehalococcoidia bacterium
CGCCCTTGTCATGTAGTCGACCCCGTCCAGGGTCTCGTTCTGAGTGTCAAACCTGTTGGAGAGGCGCGCCCTGGTTCCCAGGATGGGGTAGATAAAGCTGGACGCAAGGAGAAGGGCCAGCATGGTTAGCCATGCTCCCCTGTACATGGACATTCCCCTCAGCCTGAAGATACCCCTGGAACCCAGATACCACAAATTGCAGGCTGAAGCGACGGCGAAAAGTATCCATACCTCCAGATAATACTTGAACAGGGTGTTCATTCTGCCGATGTCGTCCTTGGCCCTCACGAACTCCACCCCCAGGGCAATGAGAAGGGCCATGCCAATCAAAATCAGGGGGAAAATGGCGTATGAAGCGCCCTCTTCCTTGTTGCAAAGGACCTTCCCTGCCACCCAGCCGGTGAGGCCCAGGAGGAAGCAGAGCAAGGCCGCGGTCCAGTATCCAGCCGCGGCCATATATATGACTACCAACGTGCCGAGGACCAACGCCGCTACGGTCCATGCCGACAGTCTCATTCCACTCAGCGTGGCCGCAGGAGAGCGCCGGAGCGGGGACGAGTTGTGGGTACTGAGGGCAGGATGGACCAGGGATGCAAACATATCCTTGATGTGTGCCCATGACAGGAACAGGAGGAAGGTGACTATCAGGAACAGAAACAGCCCGTGTATGCCCAGGAAGTGGTGCAATGGCGTCTGCCACTTGCTGACCTCAAGGCCTGTGGGGAAGGGGTGATAGCTCAGGTGGAAGGGAAGGAAGGCGAGTATGCTCAGCACCACCACGCCCGCCGCCAGGGCCAGAAAGAGGGCCAATCTTCTCATCGGGTCCCCTCGTACCAGGTAAACCCCGGCCCCTATAAACAGGACGGTCAGTATCACGTAGGTGGGGTAGTCCCAGCTATTTATGGCCCAGAGGGAGCCTACAGTCACCGCCAGGGCCACCCCGGTCAGGACTAGCCACCATACGCCGCCCGACCTCAGCCCCACCATCAGGCTGACGGAAAGCCCAAGGGCCAGCAGGGTGAAGGGTATGACTGCCAGGTGGGCGTGCAGGTCGGCAAATAGAAAGGTGAAAAATGGGAACTCGGTGATATGGTGCCCCAATTCCGGACCCGAGAAGGTCTTGTCGGGTAGCCAGAAGGTGAGGGCGGAAGGGGTCACGTCGTTCATTGCTGGCAGCATACGGCTGCTGCGCCAGAAGTCGAAGGCCGGGAAGGTTTCGCCCCTGACGGCGCTCTTCCAACCTCCCTCCACAAGCTGAACGATTCCATCCAGGTTTCCGATAACCGCTACCAGTAGCGCTGCCATAAGCCCGGCTATGACAGGTCCCCACATTCCCGCCATTCCGAAGGTGGCGAGGAATCTAAGGCATTTCCTCAGGGGCGAAGCAGCTTTACTGGCAAGGGCTTTAGATTCCTCATCCGCCACAGGCGGATTCGGAATGACAGTCCGCTGCGCTCCGTTTGGAATGGCAGTGGGCGCTCCCCCTTCTTCAGGCGCGGGGCGCTGTGCAAAGGTCTCCTCGTGTGGAAGGTCTGATGCGGGGGACCCTTCACCCCCATCCCGGCCCCTGGGGGGCGGAGCACCTTCCCCCGTCGAGGGGGAAGGGGTCTCTTCGGCACCCGGTCTCAGGCGGGCCATTCCTGCCGTGACGTTGTATACCAGGGAGTAAGCTCCCGAACATGAGGGGGATTGCAAGGTTGTAGGCCACCGACGGCAGGATGCCCGTCCCTTTGATCAGAGTTGCAACGATGAACTGGCCCCAGTAGTAGTAGTTCAAGTACCCTCCGGCGAACCAGGGGTCGAAGGGCGGCATGTAGGTCGAGCGGAGGACGGCGTTCAGGTAGGCAAAGTCCATCGGCTTTTCCCCACCCAGGTAGGGGTGCCAGAGGTCCGGGTTTGCCATTCGTACCGCAACGAAAGATAGAAAAGCTGCCAGGAAGAGGACTTCCCCTATGACGAGGAGTCGCCAGTTCCCGGCGATGAATTCCTTGAACTCCCTCCACCAGGCCGCCAGCACCATGGCCGATAGAAAGGCCATCGCCAGTATGCCCACAAGAACCGAGAGCCGGGAGAAGCTCATCCACTCCAGGCTGGCCAGAAGCCAGGCGACGTAGCTAACGCCCAGTATCCCCAGGAGCCTGGCCAGGACTATCCCCCGGTCGGGCAAGGGCCGGAACAGGAAGGTAGCCAGGGGCAGCGCCGACAGGTAGATTAGCTCAACCAGCAGGAGCCACGCCTGAACGGGAACGTCGTTGGTGCATCTATCTCGCTGGTGCCTCCCTCACGCTGTGCAGCCTTCTGCTCAGGACTCAGCATCAGGCCCAGGGGAGGAGTTTCCGATGCCCCGCTTGTCAGTATGGCGTAGAGCCGGGACTTGGATAGGCCATCCTCGTTTCTGAAGAGGAGCACCTTGGGGTGGTCGTAGTTTATAACGTTTTCGTCTGCGTATCCCAGGTTCAAGGACACCGGCGCAGGGCTGAAGCTCTTCAGAGACTCGGGCGCGGGGAGCTGAGCACGGGTAAAGGTGTCGTCTACGAAGGCAACTCCCAGCAACTCCGGGTAGGAGGTGAAAGCTCTCTCCAACCTGTACCCCAACTCCCCGGAGAAGAGCAGCTTGTAGTATCGAGAGCTTAAAGGATACCGCTCAGGAAGACGGGCCACGCTCCCATAGGTGCGGTTGCTGTAGAATATCAGGTAATCCCCACCGGACAGGTGGTCGGCGATGGTATCCATCTTCCCGTAGGTGTCACCCTCGTAGATGGGTATCTGCCGCACCTGGTAGTCGTAGATATTGGGTATCCCTTCGTCCCAGTGGTTATCGGTGACTATGACGGAGTTCCTGGGCGCGTTCTCGTTTATCCAGTCCGACGCCTGTATCGCCGGATGGGAACGGGCATACACCCGCTCAAAGGCAATGGCGTAGAAGGCGGTGGCCGCCACCACGAAGGCTATTACTCCGATAACCGCGTGGGGTGCGTACCTGGTCAGAAGGGTTCTCGCCCCCTGATCTCGTGCCGACGGCACAAGAGTGGCCCTCAGCTTGACGAAGGGCCAGAGTGCCGGATATGAGATGGCTCTCTGGAATTGGGGCGATCTTGTCCAGTCCAGCATCCCAAAGAGCATCCCCGCCCCCATGAGTATCAGGAATGGTATGAGTGGGAGGATATAACGCAGGAACTTGAGCTCGAAGATGCCCAGCATAAGGAAGTTGGGAATCACCCATGCAAGAAAAAGCAGCTGCCCCCTGGGAGGGGCAGCTTTCTTGGCTAGCTTGAACACAGCCAGGGCTGTGGTGAACAGCAGGCCGCCCCAGGCTGCGACGCCAAGGGGTAGGCCCAGTCCCCATACTGAGGTCTGTCGAAGCTCGTACAGAAATGGCGTAGACCCAACGTACTGGACTGTGAAGGGAACCTTTCCCGCCGTCCTTGCGACGTTAGTCGCCTCCCACATGAGGTCGCCCACAAAGTCGCGAACGTCCAGGAGGGCGTAGGGCGTGGTGATAAAGAAGACCGCCGCAGACATAGCTCCCGCCGCCAGGGCATGGGCTCCCACTCTGTATAACTGCTCCCGGGACGGCATGCCCCATGCCCCCCCGGCTGTGGTGAACAGGCTAAACCCGTAGACCGCCAGCAAGGGCAACACCAGGGGCAATACGCTAACCTTGGCAGCGAGGGTGAGACCAACGCAGGCCCCCAGTAGCAATGAGTCCCTTAGCCTGCGCTGCTCCATCACCTGGAGCATGGCCCAGAAGGATGCCATCAAAAACAAGACCAGGAGCGGCTCAGGCCTGTAGAAGTGGCTGTTCTGGATATGGACTACCGCCAGGGCCACAAGGGCCGCGGCCAGCAGTCCCACCCGCCGGTCGTATATGCGCTTGCCCAGCAGATATACGATGAACACCGTGCCCACGTCGGCCAGGGCCATGATGCTCCTGCCCAAATAGCCCATGCTCTGGAGGGTGTTCAGGTCCGTGAAGGGTTCCAGCACAAATCGGAGGGCGACCAGAAGGTAGATGAGCACGCTTCCCAGAGAGAACCAGTGGGGGTTGAGCGGACTCTTGGCAGCGTCAAAGAAGGTGCCGATGCTGGGAAGACCCGGCTCCATCTCCGGGTAGTCTCTCGTGCAATCGGCGTAGCCGGGGGCCTCGGTAAGCACCCGGTACATGCAGTCGGCCCGCATGTAGAAAGACCGTTCATCAGGATGGAAGCCATAGCCTTGGTCCCAACCGATTCCGTAGAAGCGCAGACCCAGGGCTACTGCAAGGATGAGGGGCAATAGCAACCTGGGTGATAGTGTCCTGAAGCGAGCTCTGAGACCAAGCCAGTCCATTCATACCTCGGCAAGGTGTAACCGCGTATGAATCTATTCTAACAACCTCGCATTGCGATGGTAAACAGAAAAAAGCTCGCTACAGGCCCTTGTCCACCATGAAGTTGCACAGGTCTGCGGTGCGGCAGGAGTAGCCCCACTCGTTGTCGTACCACCCCAGGACCTTCACCATCTCCCCTTCCATGACCATGGTGGAAGGGGCATCTATGATGCAGCTATGGGGGTTGCCCTTGAAATCGGTGCTCACCAGAGGCTCGTCGCAATACTGGAGGATGCCATTCAGAGACCCATTGGCAGCCTCTTTGAAGGCTGTGTTCACCTCGTCCACCGTGACCTCCCTGGACAGCGTAGCCACGAAGTCGGTTATTGATACGGTGGCGGTGGGCACTCGGAAGGCTATGCCATGCAGCTTGCCGTTGAGTTCGGGTATCACACGGCCCACCACTCTGGCCGCTCCGGTGCTGGTGGGAATGATGTTGGTGGCGGCAGCCCTGGCACGCCGCAGGTCCTCATGCACCTGGTCTAGAATCTTCTGGTCGTTGGTGTAGGAATGTACCGTAGACATCAGTCCATGCTGAAGCCCGAAGGAGTCGTGAAGCACCTTGACCATAGGGGCGAAACAGTTGGTAGTGCAGGAGGCATTGGAGACAATCCTGTGCTGGGTAGGCTCGTATAGCCGGTCGTTTACCCCCAGTACCAGGGTTATGTCCTCGTTTCTGGCGGGGGCGGAAATGATGACCTTCTTGGCCCCTCCTCCCTCAATATGGGCAGCCGCCTTTTCGGCATCGGTGAAGATGCCGGTGGACTCCACCACAATGTCAACTCCCAACTCGGCCCAGGGTATTTTCGATGGGTCCCTTTCGGAGAAGACCCTGACATCTTTCTTATCAATGACGAGGCTGCCGTTCCTGGCCTCCACCGTTCCAGGGTAGATGCCGTAATTGGTGTCGTACTTGAACAAATGGGCATTGGTGGCGGCATCGGCCAGGTCGTTGACCGCAGCGACCTCCAGCTTCTGGGGATAGCTCTCGATTATGGCCCTGCTCACCTGACGGCCTATTCTGCCGAAACCATTTACACCTATTCGCGTTGCCATCATTCGCCTCCTCTCATTGCCCCCATTATAGCAGGGCCAGCCCAAATGACAACCTATCGAGCGAGCCTTATTATATTACGGACTTCCAGTACAAGGTTCTCCCCTTGCCCAACAGCTTCCTGGGCCTGGGCCTCACCAATTTCTTCATAAGGAGCGATACCCGGCGGGACGCCAAGGTAGCGAGAAACCGAGTGATACCGGTCTAATCTGCCAGCCATATCGCGATAACGGTCCAGGCCGGGGTGGACATCCGTGACCCTCATCAGCAACTCGGAAACAGAGTCCTCCCGGACGAGCCGCATCCCGCGAAGGTACAGCAGCGCTTTCAAGGCTTTCTCCACCGATTGCCCGGCCATGAAACAGGTCTGGGAGTAGTAGCCGCCTAGCTCAATCCCCATACGGGCAAAGCCCAGGTCCCTTTCGGCATAGAAAAGCCAGCGCTCGGCTTCCTGCTTGGGATTAGGCTGCATGTATATCTACACCATCTTCCATAACGTCGGACGGCATCACATCCCGATGTGCTCATAGGACTCCCGACCGGCATACCGGGCAGCTTTGCCCAACTCTTCCTCTATCCTCAGCAGGCGGTTGTACTTGGACAATCGCTCGGAGCGGCAGGGAGCGCCGGCCTTTATCTGCCCGGTATTCCAGGCCACCGACAGGTCGGCTATGGTGCTGTCCTCGGTTTCCCCGGAGCGGTGACTCATCACCCTGCCCCAGCCTGCCTCCCCGGTCATGGACACGGCCTCAAGGGTCTCGGTGAGGGTTCCTATCTGGTTCGGCTTTATCAGTACGGCGTTGCTGGCACCGGACCGGACACCCCTGTCTATGCGGCGGGTGTTGGTGGTATAAAGGTCGTCGCCCACAAGCTGCACCATGTCGCCCAGCCGGGCAGCCAGGGCCTGCCATCCGTCCCAATCATCCTCGGCCAGCCCGTCTTCGATGCTGCGGATTGGGTATTTCTCAATCAAGTCCGCGTAGAAGCCGACAAGCTCTTGGGATGTGAAGGTCACGCCCTCCCGGTCCAACCGGTATACGCCATCCTCAAAGAACTCCGTTGCCGCCACGTCCAGGGCTATGAAACAATCCGTGCCCGGTCGGTAGCCCCCTCGTTCTATGGCCGCAAGGACTATCTCCAGGGCATCCACGTTGGAGGGCAAGGACGGGGCGAATCCTCCCTCATCTCCCACATTGGTGCTCAGCTTTCTTTCACGGATGAGCCTCGCCAGAGCGTGATAAATCTCCGCCCCGGCCCGGAGGGCCTCGGCAAATGAAGATGCACCAACCGGCAACACCATGAACTCCTGGAAATCGGTGGAGTCCAGCGCGTGTCGACCTCCGTTGAGGATGTTGAACATGGGCACCGGAAGGGTGTAGCGGTCCTGTGGAGCCAGATAGCGGTACAGGGGCAAGTTCCTGGAGGCGGATGCGGCGCGGGCTGCCGCCATTGACACTGCCAGAATGGCGTTGGCCCCAAGGTTGGCCTTTTCAGTGGTACCGTCAAGCTCTATCAACAGGCGGTCTATCTCAGGCTGGTCAAAAGGAGACTTCCCCTTGAGAGCCGGCGCGATGGTCCGATGGATGTTATCAACGGCCTTCAGTACGCCCCTACCCCCGAACCGGTTGGAGTCTCCGTCCCTTAGCTCCACGGCTTCGTGCTTACCCGTGCTGGCCCCCGAGGGAACCATAGCCCTGCCTGAAGCGCCGTCTGAAAGGTGCACCTCGGACTCCACCGTGGGGTTGCCACGAGAGTCCAAGACCTCCCTGGCGCGGATGCTCTCTATAGTAGTCATGCTTACCACTAACCGCCCCCTTGAAGTCTGCGAATGAACTCTTTTGCCGCCTGGCTATAGTCAGCCACAGTCTCTGGGGGCAACCAATCTTCGTAGAAATTCCGGTGCAGGTCAGCGGCAACACTAAAAAGAAGGCTCAGTTCAGGTTCGCCACGCTCGTTTCTCAGGCTGTTAACGAACGTCCGAATCTCCCGGTGGGAGCCGATTTCCATGCCCCTTCCGGCTGCCACGGTTTTCACCATCAAGGCGGCAGCACCCCAGAATTTCTCGGAGGCCTGCACGTAGTCCCCTTCCTTGAGCAATACCTCGGCGTCTCCGAGGTATTTATCGCTGAGCTTACTGTGTTGGTCTTCTCTTTCTTGCATGTCCATCTCTCGCCTGTTATCTACCTGTCCAGCAGATGAGACCGCTCCCTACCGCAGTTGAGCGCAACTCCGAAAGGTCATGGACTTTATCCGCCAAGTCACGTACCTCACGGAGCCTAAGCAGAAGATGACAGGTCTCGTTTCCTTGCAGCCTCCAGTGCCTTCTCCACTGCATCAGCGGGGTCATCTGCCAGAATAATCCCCTTGTCTATACTCCCATCCCTTGACAGGGACCAGGTGACGAGGCCAATGACGGGTATGTCCAGCCCCAGGGCATGGCCTATCTCCGAAAGCGTCCCATAGGCCCCGTCCACGGCGATAACGGCACGCCCCGTCAGTACGACGGCAACGTTACGAGCGTATCCCATGCCGGTGCAGATGGGTATGTCCACCCACTGGTTGGCAGCTCTGGGGTCTCCGCCCGGCAGGATGCCGATGGTAGTGCCACCAGCTTCCTTGGCGCCCTTGCATACGGCTGCCATCACTCCCATGAGACCGCCACACGCCACCGTTACTCCCTTCCGCGCTAGCTCCCTTCCTACTTGCTCTGCCAGGGATTCGATTTCCGGAGTCGCCTGGCCGCCTCCGATGACTGAGATAATCATAGGTCTTCTATCTTCCATCGCTCTGAAAATATTTGGCTGTCTCTACCATGGAGCCACCCTTCGCCATAGCCGCGAAAGCACCCTCATCCCGTCATACCTGCCACGGCGGGTATCCACGTCCCCCGGTCTTTCGATGTCACCCCTCGTCCGATACAGGCGGACGAGGGGTCTAAAACCTTGTTATTCGCGCCGATCTGCTGCCATAGAATTTTAGATTCCTTCCGCCTTCGGAGGACCAAAGGGGGTTCGGAATGACGGTGAGCGCACCCCAGACGAGGCACGGGTATTATACCAGATTGCTACATGATGCGGCTAACCGTAGCGGGAATGTCCCCAACCATTCCTGTCTATTGGCAGACAGGAGTGTCAACACGCCCTGAGATTCTTCGGCAGCGGAACATCGCAAATAGTGAGGGATCTAGACCCTTCGCTGAGCTCAGGGTGACAGTGAAAGGGATAGGGGTGAAAGTTAAAGATGATCAGGCCTGCCGGACGTCCGACTATGACCCCGCTCCGGGCAGGATGGCCGACGTGGCGGCGTCCAGGGCCTCCACGATAGGGAAGGGATATACACCCACGAAGAAGGTCCCCAGCACCATTAGAATCAGCACGCCTATTATGAGGGGTGTAGGCGAGTGACGGGACGCATCCTCCGCACCGCCTCCCACCGGGGGAGGGTGGGGGTTGTGGGCTGACGCAGGCTCCAACTTCCCCTCCATATCGGGAGCGGGCTGGATGTACATGTGCCTTATCTCTACCTGGTAGTAGTAGAGGGATATGAGGCTGTTGACTATCGCCAGACCCGCCAGCCACAGCAAACCTTCGTTGGCCGCCGCCGTGAACAGGTAAAACTTGGTGGTAAATCCGGCGAAGAAGGGTAGGCCCGCCAGAGAGAACATTCCTATGGCCATAGCCGCCGCGAGGAAGGGATGCCTGTCGGCGAGGCCCGAGAAGTCGGCTATCTCCTCTTTGCCGGTCATATTGAAGAAGGCAATTATTCCCACGAAGACAGCCAGGTTGGTGAATGAGTACCCCACAATATGCAGCATTACGCCGTTGGAGGCCAGGGGCGAAGTCTCGGAGAGGGCCGCTATCCCCACCAGCAGGAAACCCACCTGTCCTATGCTTGAGTAGGCCAGAAGCCTCTTGATATTGTGCTGGGCTATGGCCACCAGGTTGCCCACCGTCATAGTTATCGCCGCTATGATGGCTACGATTATCTGCCAATCGTCTATCGAGGGCATGAACGCCTCGGCAAAGAGCCTGAGCATCAGGGCAAAGGCGGCGGCCTTGGACCCCACCGCCAGGTACGCCGTCACAGGCAGAGGAGCGCCCTGGTAGACGTCCGGCGCCCACATGTGAAAGGGCACCGCTGCCACTTTGAAGCCCAACCCAACCAGAATCAGGGCCAAGCCCACCCACAGCGCGGGACTTGCGTCGCCTGCGTTGGCCAGGGTCGCGCTTATGTCGGCAAAGTGGGTCACGCCTATGGTGCTGTAGAGCATACTTATCCCGAAGAGCAATATGGCCGAGGAGAAGGCGCCAATCAGGACGTACTTTATACCCGCCTCGTTGGACCTGGGGTTGTAACGGGCGTAGGAGACCATGATGTAGAAGCTGAAGCTCATAAGCTCCAAGGCGACGTAGGCGGTCAGAATCTCCCGTGAGGCGGCCATGACGTTCATAGCCAGGACGGAAAAGAGGATTAACCCGTAATACTCTCCGGGATGGCTCAGGTGCTTGCCCACGTAGTCCACGGAACTCAGGATGATGAAGATACCCAGAAGGATGAAGAAAGACTTGAAGAAGAGGGCATAGGAGTCTACCTTAATCAGGCCGCCGTACATCTCCTCGTTCTCGCCCCACAACAGCGCCAGCGCAAGGGCCAGAAGTCCGATGAGTCCCGCCACGCTGACCCAGGCCAGCAGTTTTTTCCTGTTGGCGGGCAGCAGCAGGTCTATGGCGAACACGGCAAAGGCCAGGGTCGCCAGCAGGAACTCCGGCAACAGCAGGTGTAAATTAGATGTTAGGTTCGTTTCCGGCATATCAAAATCACTAGCTCACACCGGGGATGGTGCTCACACCGGCGTTGATTACGTCCATAAAGGGCAAGGGCCACACACCCACAAACAGGAGCACGAAGCCCAATAGTGCTATGGCCCCCATCTCTATTTTACTGGCTTCGCCCAGATGTTCCCACCGGGGCGAAATGGGGCCGAAGAAAACTTTGGCAAGGAGACGCAGGATGTACACCGCAGTAATGGCGGCTCCTATCACTGCCAGCACCGCCAGGGGCAGGTACTCCTCGAACACCCCCACGAATACCAGGAACTCGGCAATAAACCCGCTCAATCCCGGCAGTCCCAGGGAGGCCAGCCCGGCCACGGCGAAGAAGGCCGCCGTAAACCCCATACGCTTGGACAGGCCCTCCAGTACCCTGATGTCCCGGACGTGGGTGCGGTCGTAGATTACCCCTACCAGGGCAAAGAAGAGGGCCGTCATTATGCCGTGAGAGAACATCTGGAGCACCGCACCTCCCACACCCAGCGGATGCAGGGTGGCGATTCCCATGAACACGTACCCCATGTGGCTGACGCTGGAGTAACCCACAACGTATTTCAAGTCCTGCTGAGACATGGCCGCGATAGCTCCATAGAGGACGTTGACGGTTCCCAGTCCTATGAGCACGGGCATCCAGGTATCCGCCCCGTCGGGCAGCAGGATCATTCCCACACGTATGATACCGTAGGCACCCAGCTTCATCAGTACCCCGGCGTGGAGCATACTCACCGCAGTGGGGGCCGCCACGTGTCCGTCGGGGGACCAGGTGTGGAAGGGCCACAGGCCGGCCAGCACCCCGAATCCCACCATGAAGAAGGGGAAGAAGAGGTTCTCGAAGTGCTTGAAGCCGTCGTTGAATTCCACGCTCTGAAGCTCTTCCAGGGAAAAGGTGGGGGTGCCCGCCTGGCTGGCTGCCCAGTACACCGCCAGGATAGACACCCAGACAAGGACGCTCCCGGCCACCAGGTACAGCACCAGCTTCATGGCCCCGTACTCTTTGGTGCGGATGAAGGTTCCGAAGTCGCTGCTGCTGCCCCACACCCCTATGAGCAGGTACATGGGCAGCACCGCAAGCTCGTAGAAGAAGAACAGAAAGAACAGGTCACGGGTCACGAAGGTCCCGTACACTCCGGCCACCAGCATCATCAGGAGGACGAAGAAGTCCTTGGGCCGGTGCTCGATGTTCCACGAGACCAGTATGGCCGCAAACATCACTATGCCCGTGAGCAGCACCATAGGGGCTGAGATGCCGTCAAGCCCCAGGCTGAAGGAGATGTTCAGGGGGTGCTCCAGCCACGTGAAGGACTCGGTGAACTGATAGCCTCCCTCCCTGTAGTCGTAAAGGGCGAAGATGACGATGCTCAGGACCAGTGTGGAGAAGGCAACGAAGGCAGAGAAAAGCTTTATCTCCCTACCCCTGTTGGGCGGGAAGAAGGCCAGGAGCACACCCCCTACGAAGGGGAAGAGAATGGTTAGAAATAGCTCCATGCTCTCCTACACCTTACGTCAAGCCGCATAGACAACCCGGTTATATCAGCTGTATTTGTCATACTGGTAATCAAGTGCTGGTGGTAAGCACCCACCACAGGATAGCTATCGCCACTGCGCCAACTGCCATGCCCATTGCGTAATTGTACATCCGCCCCGTCACATGATACCTGAGGTTCAGGCCGGACCGGCGGACGGATTCGCCGGGGCCGTTCACAGCCTTGTCATTTATCACGACGCGGTCAAAGAGGGCCACAAACCTCGAAAATGCCATCACAACCCGGTCCACACCCCACTGGTAAAGGTCGTCCAGGTAGTATTTGTTGCCGACGACCCTGATGGCAGCGGCGAAGCGGACCTTCCACGGCCCCAGGGAAATCCGTCGGGCCATGTATATATACCAACCGAGAACAAATGCACCGACGGCAAGGATGATGGACCCCACACCGAGACCAGTGTTGAACTCGAACCCGTGGGGATAGTTGAAGAACAGGAAAGTCCCTATCCCTCCGGCTTCGGTAATCCGTATGGCTACGAAGCCAAATATGACGGCCAGCACGGCCAGCACCGCCATAGGAGCCAGCATCACCCAAGGCGATTCGTGCACGTGGTTGTTTTCGGCCTTGAGTTCGCCGTAGAAGACTACGTACAGCGCTCTAGCCATGTACATGGCGCTCAGGAAAGCGGCTATCAGGGCAAAGGCCAGGAGATAGTTCTTGTGGTCCAACACGGCCAGCAGCACCTCGTCCTTGCTCCAGAAGCCCGCGAATATGGGTATCCCGGCCAGAGATAGTGCGCCCACGGTGAAGGTTAAGGTTGTAATGGGCATCACACGCCGCAGGCCCCCCATTTTGTTTATGTCCGTCTCATTGTTCATGCTGTGCATCACGCTGCCCGCACCCAGGAACAGGAGGGCCTTTGAGAAGCCGTGGGCCAGATGATGAAATATGGCGGCAGTATACCCGAAAGCGCCCAGTGACAGCATCATTAGCCCCAGATGGCTTATGGTGGAATAGGCCAGGATGCGCTTCAGGTCCGTTACAACCAGGGCCATAGTAGCGCCCATAAGGGCCGTGATGAGGCCAATGGCCGCCACGACTATCAAGGCGTCGGGAGCCGCTTCGAAGATGGGGAAGGCACGGGCCACCAGGTACACCCCGGCCACTACCATGGTGGCAGCGTGAATCAGGGCGCTAACGGGTGTGGGGCCTTCCATTGCGTCGGGCAGCCAGACGTGGAAGGGGAACTGGGCCGACTTGCCCATAGCCCCCAGAAACAGGAGGAGGGCAGCAGCGGTCAGCGTTCCCTCGCCAATCTCCCCCGCACTCACCGCCGCGAAGGTGGTGGACATGTCGAAGGTGCCCACCTCTTTGAAAAGCAGCAGGATACCCAAGAGCAGTCCCACGTCGCCTATTCTGGTGGTAATGAAGGCCTTCTTGGCCGCCTCTGCCGCGGACCGCCTCTCGTACCAGAAGCCGATGAGCAGGTATGAGCACACACCCACCAGTTCCCAGACCACATAGAGCAGCAAGAAGTTGTCGGCCAGCACCAGGGCGAGCATGGAGGCAACGAAGAGAGCATGAACGGCGAAGTACCAACCGAAGCGGGATTCACCGTGCATGTACCCAAGGGAATACACCTGTACCATCAGGGCCACCAGGGTGACCAGACCCAGCATCACCACTGTTAAGGGGTCTATGATTATCCCCCAGCTAAGCACCACGCTGCCGGCGGTGAACCACTCCCGATTGAAAGTACAGGTCTTCTGGCCGAAGCTATCCGGGCATTCGGCTCCCAGAAAGCCCCCAAGCACCACCCAGAACATGGCAAAGCCCGCAGCGATAGCCAGAATGGCAACGAAGGCTCCCTGGCCCGGTAGGAATCTGCCAAAGAGAACAATCAGAAAGAAGGCTACGAAGCTGAGGGATGGGATAAGCCATGCAAGCTCTGCTAAATCCATGCTGGGCCTGTCCAGGCCTCCTCCCATTCGATTTTGCTCTGAGTGTACCCAAAAGGTAGCTCAATGTGCCCTTGGGTGCCGGGATATTCTTTCACCATTTCATCAAGTCCACTTCGTCCACGTTTACAGTGGACCGGTTGCGGAATATCCGCAAGATTATAGCCAGGGCAAGCCCTACCTCTGCCGCCGCCACCGTTATTACGAAAATGGCGATTATCTGGCCGGTGAAGGCCGTTTGGTCCATGTGAGCGGCGGCGGCTATCAGGTTTATGTTGACGGCATTTAACATCAACTCGATTGACATGAGTATAAGCACGGCGCTGCGTCGGGCCAGGACACCATAAAGCCCTATGCAGAATAGGGCGGCGCTAAGTACCTGAAAAGCCTCAAGGGGCATTACTCTCTATCTCCGGCTCGGCCCGCTATGATTATGGCCCCGACAAGGGCCACCAGAAGCACCAGTGATACTACCTCAAATGGCACTGCCCACTTCGTGAACAGGGACTCTCCTATCTTGGCGAGCCCGGGCCCTTCGGGTTCGCTGGCTGGGGGCAGATTCCATAGAAAGGACGCCGCCAGCACGCCGAAGACCGCCAGCCCTGCCACTATTGCCAGGGGCCATTGAGGATTGTCGGAAATGCGGGGATATTCCTGACTTCGGGTGAGCATGATGGCGAAGATGAGCACAATAATTATTGCGCCACCGTAAATAAGGACCTGCACCAGGGCGAGGAACTCAGCGAATACCAGGAGGTAAATGCCAGCTACCGATACCAGTGAGAGAAGTAAGAACAGGGCGGCGTGGACTACGTTCCTGGTAGCCACTACGCCCAGCCCTCCGCCCAGAGTCAGAATAGCTACTATGACGAAAAGGGGTTCAGACATATTACCAGCCTGGATGAAATGACAGGTAGAATATTATCACCGGCCTTGTAAATTTGACAAGTCATTACGCTTATCGGTAGCGTTGCAATTTGGGCCGCTGGGCTTTTTGTCGTATTTGCCCCCACATCGTCATTCTGGCGAAGCCCAGAATCCAGGTGTGGGAAGGCAGCCCCCGATAGAGAGGGCGGACTGATAGATTCCGGCGCACGGCCGGAACGACGGGAGGCGAGGGCACGCTCAGTGGGGGTCAAGCCTTCGGTTCGCCGGACGCCGCCGGAGCGCCCTCTTTCTGCTCCCTGGGCTGTGCCGCGGCCTTGGCCTGCTTGGCTAGCTCGGTGGGCGGAATCCAATCCGTCTCTTTCTGGTAGCGCTGCCCCAGGCGGTCACCATTGCGTTCATACGTGCTCAACTCGTGCTCGTGACTCATAACTATGGCGTCGAAGTTGCAGACCTCTACGCATATCCCGCACAAGATACATCGGTTCAGATTTATCTCGAATGTCTCAACAATCTTTTTCCTGGAACTCTTGCCCTCCTTTTGGAGGGGATTGTCCATCATGGTAGCACTCATACACAGGGTAGGACAGTTCCTTATGCACACCATACAGGCGGTACAGTAAGGCTCGTCCACCTTCTCGTCCCAGGTGAGAGCCGGGAACCCCATGTAGCGGGGCTGGACCGGTGTGGGTACACTGGGGTACTGGCGAGTGACGGGCGCTCTGAGGCCTTTTACGGTAGAGACCAGGGTTATCAACATACCCTTCAAGCTGCTCAGCATACGTTAACCTCCACTAACAGCTTCCTCAGGCCCTGCTGAAGGGCCGGAGCTTTGCCGACCCGCCTGACGGCGAGGCTGGCGCTCTATCATGCGCCGACGGTTGTACACCTCCGCCACCTTCCTGGCAGGAGCGGTCACGTGCTTGTAAATCAGGTATCCTATCACACTCGACAAAGTCAGCGACATAAGTGTCAGGCTCCACCAGGGCCAGCCGTAGTACATGAAGACACCTGTGATAAGTATGTTGGCGAATGATAGGGGTACTACCACCTGCCAGGCGAAGGCCATAAGCTGGTCTATTCTGAGTCTGGGGAAAGTGCCCCGAATCCAGAATATGACCAGAATGACGAAGTAGGTCTTGACGAGGAACCAGACAACACCCACCAACGATTCCAACCATTGGGGAGAGGTGGGGTTGAACGGCCCGTGCCATCCTCCCAGAAACAGGAGGGCAGTGAGGGCTGCGATAATAAAGGTGTTCATGTATTCGGCCAGGAAGAAGACCGACCAGTGAGCACCGCTATACTCGACAAAAGGCCCCCCTACTATCTCCGACTCGGCGAAGTATATGTCGAAGGGTGTTCTGCCCACCTCGGCAAGGCCGGCAATCAGGAATATGACCATGCCGAGGGGCTGCAAGACCGCGAAAGGCACGTTCTGGATACCGGCCTCCAGCCTGGCCGTCTCCGGGGTGATGGACTGGATACCCGGCAGCTGGAAGTTGGTTATGTGTATCAGGTTCAGGGACTGGGCCATCATGGCCACGGCTATTACTACCATAATCACGGGTATTTCATAGCTGATAAGCTGAGCGGAGGACCGCAGCCCTCCCAGTATGCCGTACTTGTTGGCCGACCCCCAGCCTGCCAGCACCAGCCCAAGGATGGTGATTACAGAGAAGGCGATTATGTAGAAGAGTCCCATGTCAACGTTGCGCAGTACCAGGTTCTCGGCGGCGGGTATGGTGACCCAGAGCATGAAAGAGGGAACCAGCACCACCAGCGGGGCCACCCAGAAGATTGCCCTATCCGCCGAGGATGGTAGGATGTCCTCCTTGAGGACCAGCTTGACGGCGTCGGCCACAGGCTGGAGCAGACCCATTGGGCCGGTGCGATTGGGACCCAGGCGACGCTGAAGGCGGCCCAGGAACTTGCGCTCCAGCCACGTGAGGGACAGCACCACCACCGATAGGGCAGTGAACAGGACCAGCAGCCCCAGTATTATCAGGAAGAAGTCAACTATCCTCACCGGTCTACCTCGCCCAGGACTATGTCCAGGGAGCCTAGAATAATGACCGCATCGGCTACCCAAGTATCCTTGAGTAAAACCTCCAGTACGCTCAGGTTGCAGAAGGATGGAGGCCTCACCTTGACCCGGTAGGGCTTATCGGTCCCGTCGCTCACCAGGTACACCCCTATCTCGCCCCGGGGATTCTCGGACCGAACGTAGACATCCCCCTTTGGTGGCCGTATGAGGCGTCTGCCCAGGGTGGACACAGGCCCAGATGGTATCTGTTCCAGGGCCTGGTCAATTATGTTCAGGGATTGGTACATCTCCTCAACTCGCACGTAATAGCGCTCCCACGAGTCGCCATCTATGCCAACGGGCACGTCGAAGTCGAACCGGTCGTACACCGAGTAAGGCTCCGCCTTTCTCACGTCGTAGGGCACGCCGCAGGCACGCAGGCACGGGCCGGTAAGGCCGTAGTCCACGGCTGTCTCCGTGTCTATAACACCGATGCCTTTGGTCCTGGCAATGAAGACCTCGTTATAGGTAAGGAGCTTATCGGCCTCCTCAACGTCGGCGCGCAAGTCGGGCAGGAGATCGCTAACAAGCTGCTCGAAATTGGCCGGGAGGTCCTCCTTTATTCCGCCCACGCGGAAATAGTTATGCATCATACGAGCGCCACTGATGGCCTCGAAAACGGACTGGATGCGCTCCCTACCCCTGAAGGTGAGCATCACCGGAGTCATGGCCCCGGCGTCCAATCCAAAAGTGCCCAGAAAGAGTAGGTGGCTGGCTATGCGGTTTAGCTCGCACAGTATAACCCGCACGTACTCGGCCCTCTCCGGCACCTCTATACCCATAAGTTTTTCCACTGCCCGGCAGAAGACCATCTCGTTATTGAAGTTGGAGATGTAGTCGAGGCGGTCGAAGAGGGTGATAATCTGATGGTACTGTTCCCCCTCGCACAGCTTCTCGGACCCCCGGTGGAGGTAGCCTATGTGGGATTCCGCTCGCACCACCTTCTCCCCGTCAATCCACAGCACCATGCGGAACACCCCATGAGTGGATGGATGCTGCGGGCCCATGTTCACCAACATCTCAAGGGGTTCGGCGTCCATATCTATATTGTTGACTTCCACCATTTCATACTACTCCACGAACTGTAACTCCAACTCCGTATCCTCCTCCACCCCAACATAGCCCGCCTCGGAAAGAGTCGCTTCCAGGGTCCCGCGCCCATCGCAGGTCTGGACCCAGGACATGAATTTATCCACCAGGTCATCCTGGGCATCCTTGACGGTAGGACCCTTGCCAATCAGATTGAGATTATCAACGGTAGCCAGGTAATCCTTCTCTTCCTGGACCACTCTGGCTGGTAACGTCACCTTTCCCATCCTTCGCCTCGGTCAGGACAAGCCTTAAAACTCCTGATATTCGTGGAAAGGGTGCTCCTTTCTGCCCGGGTATCCCTCAAAGCCTTCGTACAGTATCAGAGGCCGCAGGCCGGGATGTCAGTCAAATGTAACCCCAAACAGGTCATGTGCCTCTCGCTCGTACCACTCGGCCGCTCGCCACACCGGGGTCACCGTAGGCAGACGTGGGTTATCGTAGGGAACGTTGGTCTTGACAATTAGCTTCTGCTCATGTTCCAGGGAAAGCAGAATGTACACTATCTGGAAATGCTCTTTGTAGTCAACTCCGGCAAGACAGAGGAGGAGTCTGAAGGAGAGTCGTGGCTCGTCTTTGAGGATACAGCAGGCATCCGCGACCTTCTCGGGTTCCAGGGTTATCTCCGGTATATCCAGAGAGGCCCCCATCAGGGGCTGAAAGTCTTTGAGGGCATCCTGTAAAAGCTTCTGCAACGCCTGAGCCCTCTCGCTTAGGGCTGGCTCTGAGCCTTCGGCCGCGTGGCCGCCATGCTCACGAGTATTAGGACTTTCCGTCACGGTTCCTGGAATCCCGCATGATTTTTTCCTGGAGCTTGAGGATGCCCTGCATCAGGGCTTCGGGCCTCGGGGGGCACCCGGGCACGTAAACATCTACCGGTATTATGTGGTCAACTCCCATGACCACCGAGTAGGAACGGTAATAGGGGCCGCCGTTGGTGGCACAGCTGCCCATAGCTATGACCCACTTGGGTTCGGGCATCTGCTCATAGAGGAGCCTTATGGGGTCTCCCATCTTCTTCACCACGGTTCCCGCTACAATCATCACGTCCGATTGCCTGGGGGAGGGCCAGGTGACCACTCCGAAGCGGTCGAAGTCGTGATGTGCCATGTAGGTGGACATCATCTCTATGGCGCAGCAGGCCAGCCCGAAGGTGAGCGTCCACAGGGATGATTTCCGGGCCATTGCGAAGAGCTCATCCGCCTTGGCAGTCACGACGCCGGGCATGGCCCTATCGAACATGCTGGCTGCGGGTACGTTGCCCCTGCCAACGTTTATTTCGACCATTGCAAGACCCCCTTCCGCCACCCGTAGAGTATCGCAAATCCAAGCACTGCCAGGAATATGAGCATGGCGTAGAAGGCGATTTTA
Source organism: Dehalococcoidia bacterium (assembly GCA_021296015.1). Taxonomy (GTDB): domain Bacteria; phylum Chloroflexota; class Dehalococcoidia; order Lucifugimonadales; family JAGWBF01; genus JAGWBG01. The sequence goes on from JAGWBG010000008.1 coordinate 19,126, forward strand.
TTGCCTATGAAGATGACGGCCCAGGGGAACAGGAAGACCGCTTCCACGTCGAATATCAAAAAGAGTATGGCGAAGATGTAGTAACGGATATTTATCTGGGACCATCGGAAGGGAGCAGCCTCGATTCCGCACTCGTAGGAAGTCAGCTTGATTTCGGAGCGACGACGGGAGGAGATGAACATGGATGCACCGAACATGATAGCTATCGCTATAAACCCGATGATGCCTGAGACTATTATCGCCGCCCACCGGAAATCGAAATCTACTGGCATGGAAGGTCAATCCTTGGCTTATTCAAGTGAATAGTTGAGCTTGGTTTGGTAGCTAGGGCCTATGTCACTTTTTGTCGCCCATCCAATATATCACTGGCCTGTTGGGAGTGTCAAATTGAAAGTATACAATCTTCTGTTCATATCATCCTTCTGATACCTCCCGGCAGTCATGGTATAATGTATTCACCGTTATCACTGGCAGCCTCAAAAATGCGATGCAAGATACCGCTATGAGTCTACCTCCTTCGTGGTAAGGTGCACATAAAGTGCTGAAGGTGTAATATTATCGGTCTATCTGGCAGATGGGTGGCGCTCAATGGCAACGGATGAACGGACTCTGGGAAACCTGGAGGGGCGCATGGCCGAGCAGCCGGCTTTGCTGCACCAACTCCACGCCGACTTGACCACCGGGCTTCAGCAGGTCAACGTCCGGATTGATAGGTTGATGCTGGCAATCGGCGGGGGCAATTTGCTGCCCTCATAGGGGTCATTGTGGCGCTGGTAGTCCGGGGCGCATAGCCCCAGGGTGCGCCCTGTCGCCCGAATGGAGGGTGGGAGTGACGATGGAGAAACGGCAGGGTCTGGTTTATTACTCACACATCAGTAAAGACGCATCGGACAACCGGATACCTACATAAAACCAGGGAGGGTCTTTATGGAAGTCCTGCTGAGCTCACCCCGGGGGTTCTGTGCTGGCGTGGACAGGGCCATCGAAGTGGTGGAGCAATGCCTGAAGAGGTTCGGAGAACCCGTATACGTGAAGCACGAGATAGTCCATAACCCCTACGTGGTCTCCGACCTGGAGAAGAAGGGTGCCATAACCGTAGAGGAGGTGGAGAAGATACCCCCGGGCTCGGTAGTGGTCTTCTCCGCCCACGGCTCCCCGCCGGAAGACTTTCAGAAGGCCGAGGCCCTGGGTCTCAAGGTTATAGACGCGACCTGTCCCCTGGTGACCAAGGTACATAACGAGGCCAGAAAGTACGCCAAAGAGGGCCGGAAGGTAGTCCTAGTGGGCCATCGCGGGCACCAGGAGGTCCGGGGCACTATGGGACAAACACCCATGACGCTGATTGATGAGAGGGAAGGCTTGAGCCTGTCGGACTGGGACAACGACACCCCCGTGGCCGTTCTCACCCAGACGACCCTATCGGTGGATGACACCAGCGATGTAGTTGATGAGATTCGACGCACCTTCCCGGATGCCATAACCAGGGCGGATATTTGCTATGCCACCACCAACCGCCAGGAGGCCGTCAAGGAACTGGCCGGCAAAGTGGACATGGTACTGGTCATCGGCGCTCAGAACAGCTCCAACTGCAACAGGCTCCGGGAAGTGGCTGAGGCTCATGGAGTGCCGGCCTACCTGATAAACGGGCCTGAGGACCTGGACAAAGAGTGGCTTGCGGACATCAGCCGGGTGGGCATAACCTCCGGGGCCTCAACGCCGGAAGTGCTGGTTGACGAGGTTATAAGGGCGCTTCAGCCCGATAAAGTAACCAGCATGACGGGCATAGAGGAGAACGTGACCTTCGTCCTACCCAAGGAGCTAAGGGGTAACTAGAAAGGAGCGCTCATGAGCAACCCAAGGGCCGACTACTCGCCCATCTTTCAACGCGAACCCCTCAAGCTGCCAGGCAACGCGCGGGTGGCCGTATGGCCTATCATAAACGTTGAGGAGTGGGACATCGGCTCGGCCATGGCCCGCGCTGTCCTACCCGCCCCACAGGGAGCATCCGTGATTCCCGACATCACCAACTTCGGCTGGTTCGATTACGGGCTGAGGGTCGGGTTCTGGAGGCTGAAGCGCGTCCTGGACAAGCACCAGGTGAGGGCAACGGTAAGCCTCAACGCCTCAATCTGCAAGTCCTATCCCGCCATAGTGGAGGAGAGCACCAAAAGCGGGTGGGAGATTCTGGGCCACGGCTTTATCCAGAGGGTCTTGAACCTGGAAGATGATGAGCGCGACGTGATAAGGAGATCCATCCAGCTAATCAAGGAGACCACAGGCAAGGCCCCCAGAGGCTGGATGGGACCCGGTTTGGCCGAGACCTTCGATACTCCCGACATCCTGGCCGAGGAGGGAATCGAGTACGTTTGCGACTGGTGCAACGACGACCAACCCTACCCGATGAAGGTGAAGAGCGGCAGCCTGGTCTCCATACCCTATACTGTGGAGATTAACGACATACCCATGTACCTGGTGCAGCACCACCCGTCGCCTGAGATATTCGAGCGGTCGCGAGACCAGTTCGATACTCTGTACGAGGAGGGTGCGGAAAGTGCCCGGATAATGGCGATTTCCACCCACCCCTACATCACGGGCGTACCCCACCGCATCCGCTATTACGACCAGATTTTCCAGTACATCAAACGCCACGAGGGTGTGGTCTTCATGACGGGAAGCGAAATCCTGGACTGGTACAGGGAGGTTACGGCGTAGAGAGCGTATCAGTTCTCTTTTCTATTGATGGGACCTGCCTGTACCAGACAGGGAAGATAGAGGTGAGGTGATGAAAGAACTCCCCCTCACCCTAACCCTCTCCCACAAAAGGGGAGAGGGGACATTGGAAACAGGTTCTAAGGGTATACTGTTGATCTAGCTACGGCGCCCACACGTTGAAATTCTCGAAACTTGGTTCCCCCGTGTGGTCATTGAAGAAACCTCCCATAGCGCTGACGTTACCTGAATCCAGATTGTGGCCCAGGTCCAGCTTGGCAACCAGATCGTCGTTTACGAAGAACCAGCCAACCCCATCGAACGCGATTATCAACAGGTGGTTTCTACTCAGTAGATTTACTTGATGGCCGTCCGCCACTTTGGTCCAGTCGCCAACGTCGCGGGTGTGGGTGTAGTGGAACCACGACGGCCCATAACCCAGGCCGACAACATCAATCCGGTTTGATGAATTGCGAATCATGAATCCGTAGTCCCAATCTGAGCCTTGCGGGTTAACGAACTCGGCTTCCGCTAGCAGGTCCCGGGCCCACACTCCACTGTCGTGTTGTGATATAAACCCCTGTTCATATGCCAACTCCCCATCGGCGGGGCCGTAGCGTTTGGCCAATTCGGCGCCTTTGAAGTTCTCGAACCGGGTGACTGAACCGGAGACCTCATCCCCTTCAAATGCTCCGGTAATGACGGCAACGTCGCCCGCGCCGGTCACGGCTGACAAGTCCAGCGTCGAGACGAACTCGCCATTGACGAAAAGCCCGCCGCGTTCTTTGATGGCGACGACCCTCAGGTGGTTCCGGTCCCCGGCGCCGGTGTTGAAGGTGTTGAGGGTCCCACCACCCAGTCGTTGATTATCGGAGCTTGGCGTCTCTCTCCACGCAAGATACCAACTGCGGTCGCTGGTAACTACGACTTGGATTTGTTTACCAGTGGAATCGTAACGCCTAAGCATGAACCCGTAATCCCAACTATTAGAAGCTGCCGAGTAGGGGTTGACAAAGGTGGCCTCCACCATCATGTCGGCAATGGAAACGTCGGCGTACTCGGTCTTGATGAAACCGTCGGACGGGTCGTGTCGTAGATCGCCGCTGGTGGGGCCGAAATCGGCAGTTTGCTCCGGTCCGGGTGTGGCGGTGGGCAGGCGAGTTGGCGCAGGAGTAGGGATAGGTGTGCCGGCCTGAAGGTCGGCAATATGCTGTTGCACCGTCTGCTCAGATATGGCGAAGCCTACCCCCTCGACGCTGGTTTCGGAAATTTTGAAAGTGTTGATGCCCAGGATTTGGCCGGACATGGAGAGCATGGGTCCGCCGCTGTTGCCGGGGTTGATGGCGGCGTCGGTCTGAATCACGTTGCTGAGGTGGGTCGGGCTGTAGCGCACCGCCGACACGATCCCCCGGGTTACTGTGGCCTCGCCCGGCAGTCCCAATGGGTAGCCTATGGTCACGACCTCGTCGCCGGGCTGTAGTGATGCCGCGTCGCCAAAGGGCAGGGCCTGGAAGCTGCCGCAGCAGATGCGGACCACCGACAATTCGCGAACGGAGTCGGTCCCCAGGACCGTGCCTCGATTGGTTGTCGAGTCGTTCACGATAACGTGAACCTCTGCCTCACCTTCAATGACGTGATGGTTGGTCACGACGTACCCGGTCTGGCCGTGAGTCTCGAAAATGACACCCGAGCGGGACCCGGACCCGGTCTGAATCCGAACCACGGCGGGCCTGACCTGCTTCACCATCGCACTCAGCACTGTCGTCGGGTCTACGGTTGGTGTGGGGCTAGGAGTCG
>JAGWBG010000278.1 GCA_021296015.1 Dehalococcoidia bacterium
AGTGAAGACCGTTCCCTTTTTATCCGAAAGGCGCAGGGACTGGTAATCGTCCTTGCACTGGCACATGGTACATACCCTCTGAGGCGGGTACTGAATATAGCCGCATTGGTTGCACCTGGCACCGTAAAGCCGGATGTTTTGTTCCGATTCACGCCAAATTGCCGTGACGGACGGTACTGCGGGTGGCGGGCGTCTGGCGGCATCGGAGGTCCACACCTCCCGCCACCGAGCATAAGTCTCGTAGCTGGGAATTATTTTCTTGGACTCCAGTTGCTTCCGTATATCCAGCCCGTCCTTTAGATTTTCTATATTCGCATTCACTCGGAACGAGAGGACATCGCTACCGTCTCCGTAGCTGGCCGTGAGCAGCAAGTCTCCATCGCTGGACTGCTCCAGGGCACCAATCAGAAGCATCAACGGATATGCGGCTCCGGTGTTGCCCATTTCCCCCAATAGGGGGTCTTGGAGTTGCTCCTGTGAGAATCCCATGCGCCTGCTCAACTGGGAGTGTCGGCGAGCATCGGGGGAGTAAAAACCAACCCTGGAGAACGCCTTTGGCGTGACGCTGTGCTTTTCCATGAACCCACTTACGGCGTCAACAAGGATGCGTTCTAGGCCCTCCTCATTCATAAAACGGTCCTCCCAGGACCGTATGAATGGGTCACCCTGGGACCGCCACATATCCAGCATGTTCTCGGTGATGAAGTGTGTACCCTCTATCGAAGCGGCTATTCCGTCCTGGGCCACGAGGATTGCAGCCGCTCCATCGCCGAGGGTACGCTCCATGTCACCCTTGGGAGCACCCAGGCGGGCGTCGGAGGCCACTATCAGGATCTGTTTCGCCGAGCCGGCAGCTATAGAATCCATCGCCATTTTGACGGCGGTAGTGCCCGCCCGGAGTACCCCTGTCACGTCTGCGGTAAAGATGTCCCGCCTCAGGTCAAGGGCCGTCGCTATTATGGCAGCGCACTGCTTCTCTGAATAGGGAGGGGTAGTGGTGGCAAAGAGAAGGCCATCTATTGACTCACGGTCAATCTCTCCCAGGCAGTTGATCCCGGCGGCCACTGCCATAGTCACGCTGTCCTCGTCGAAGTTGGCGACAGCCTTCTCGCCTGACGACCCCCATCCCGCAGTTTCCTTGCCCAGCCGGTGTCTAGGAATATATGCCCCGAAGGATTTAACTCCTACCATATTCGCCACCCCGGAAGATACGATACCTTGTGTCTGGGTTCAGTCTAAATCCTAACAGCTACCCAATAGAGTGTCAATCAACAAGTCGGACGTTGGTACTCCGGAGCAACGAGAATCTACTTGTGGTTCCTCTATTGCTCGGGGCAGGAGTATCCTTACGTCCTCAAATAGCGGCCAAACCAGTCCAGCATCCGTTCCCAGGCATCGTCGGCCGCGTGCTTCCGATAGCTGGACCGGTAGTCAGCGAAGAAGGCGTGGCCGGCGTCGGAGTACATTACCTCCTCATAGGTCTTGCCGTGCTTGCTCATCTCTTCCTTTATGCGAGCGGCATGGGCCGGGGAAGGGTTGGGGTCCTCCTCACCGAACAGCCCCAACATGGGGCAGGATAGATTGGGAACCATGTCAATGGGGGATACCGGCCTCTGAGGGGTATGCTCGTCCTGGATTATAAAACCGCCGGCGGAGTCAATGGCAGCGTCCACGTTCTTGCTGCTACAAGCGAACAAGAAGGTATACCGGCCTCCTGAGCAAAAGCCTATGACCCCTACCTTGCCGTTGCAGTCGGGCCGGCTCTTGAGATAGGCGGCAGCCCCTTCCAGGTCAGCCATTGCCTGCGAGTCGGGCACCGAGAACATTGTCTGCATCACCTGTTCCATATTGTTGGGATCAGGCGAGCCTTCGCGAGTATACATGTCCGGTGCCAGAGCTATGAATCTTTCCGCAGCGAAGCGCCGGGCCACGTCGTTGATGTGCTCCACCATCCCAAAGGCTTCCATTATGACGATTATCCCCGGATAGAACCCACGTGAGGTGGGTCGGGTAAGGTATGCATTGATTGCTGTTTCATCCTGCTGACTGGGGAATTGCACCATCCTTGTCTGTAGCTGCGACGTAACCATATTTTCACCTCTTGTCTAGCGTTTTGACATCGGATATGATACCACACAGGTGCAACCCTGTGTTCACTTTCCAACAATCTTTTCAAGGAGGTAGCTATGGTAACCAGGCAGATCCCAACCGAGGAGGAAGTTCTGGGCTACATGACCTCTCTGAGTAATTGGGGAAGATGGGGCCAAGATGATGAGTTGGGCACCCTTAACTTGATTACTCCGGAGAAACGGGCCCAAGCGGGGAGGCTGGTTAAAGAGGGGGTAAGCATCACTTGCTCCAGGCATATCGACCCTGAGATGGCTCCTGACGTAGTATCCATCCCTCCCTT
>JAGWBG010000279.1 GCA_021296015.1 Dehalococcoidia bacterium
CCAGAGTAATACCTACCAGGGCCCCCACTCCGGCCACGGCTTCATTCAACCCGCCTGTCACCCACCCCAACAGGGCGGCAACTCCACCTACCTCCACTATGACAACATCTAACCAGTTCATGGAGCCTCCAGCAACTCCGGGCGCGGCCCAAGGTCTTTCGATTGTCACCCCGAGTCCGTCTGCGGGCCGACAAAGGCCACGTTCATATTAACGGGATGAAAATACTGCGTTGCCATCCCACCACCCCTCCCACCTTCGCGGGAGTCTAAGGGCATAGGGGCGGTGGATACCCGCTTTCGCGGGTATGACGAAGTATATTTTCATGGTATGTACCCAGGGTGCAACTCAGTACAAGTGCCACTCAAGCTAACATGCTAGCACGGCGACACTCCCCGGGGAAATTACTTGAGGCCCCGATTAACAAGAGTTTTGCGCACCCACAGGATGGCAACTATAGAGAGTCCGCCCATCAAAAAGCCTCCCAGCACGTCACTGGGCCAGTGGACCCCCAAGTACACCCTGGATGCCCCACAAGCCAATATCACGGCCACCAGCAATGCCTGAATGGTTGTTCTCAGCCAGAAAGGCTTTACTATCTCCCCCACTATGATGATGAGCAAGCCAAAGAGCAGGAAGGCATGGACCGAGTGCCCACTGGGAAAGGAAGGGTTGTGAGGTGGAGAGATTAGAATGGAGAGGTCAGGTCTTGGCCGGTCCACCAGGAGCTTCAGGAGGGCGTTGATTCCGTCGGGGATGAGGACAAGAAGAACGGCCACGGCATCGGCCCTCCGCTTGCCGAACCACAGAGCCAATGAAATGGCAGGAGTCGAAGTTACGGCCACCAGAGTATTGGCCGGGAAGGACGCTGCCAATGCAGCACTATCCAGCCAGGGGGTCCGGAGCGCCTGAAACATCTTAAGGCCGTCCATATCGCCGGGGAAGGTGTCAAAGGATGCTGCCAGATAGCAGACAACGCCCATGACGGAAAGGGCTATGATGACCCCTGCCTGTCTTGTTGTCACGTTTGAAAGACTCGGCATACCTGTACAGTCCGGCCCGGATTGATATATACTTCTTATGATTCAGGGCGAGCTATTCCCACTGGCCGGCGCTGCCCTGCCCAAAGCGGATGTTATGATACCATACTACATACCCGGAGTAGGGTAATGCCAAGGTCGTCTATAATAGCGATAGACGGGCCTGTGGCTTCCGGCAAGACATCCGTTGGCAAGCTGCTCTCCGGGGAGTTGAAATACCGCTTTCTCGACACGGGAATCATGTACCGGGCCATCACGTGGCTCGCATTGGACCAGCGTATAGACGTGACAGATGAGGACGCCCTCGGACGCCTGGCCTGTGACACGGTCATACGGCTGAAGGAAGGCACTGACGGTGTAGTGCTCATAGATGGTAGAAAGGTATCTGAGGAACTGCGCAAACCCGACGTTGAGCGGGCAGTATCCCTGGTATCCATGGTGCCGGAGGTACGCTCCGCTCTGGTGGCCCAGCAGAGGGAGATCGCCCAAGAGGGCCGAATAGTAGTGGTGGGAAGAGACATCGGCACGGTGGTGTTGCCTGATGCCGATCTCAAGCTGTACCTGTCGGCCTCGGTCTCCGAGAGGGCACGGCGGCGTCACGCCGAACTGATGCGCCATGGCCGCAGTGTGGAGTACGAGCAGGTGCTGAATGAGCTGGAGGCCAGGGACAAACTGGACACGGGCCGGGACCACTCGCCCCTGCGTCCTGCCCCCAATGCCGTCATGCTGGAGACGGACGGTAGGGACCTGGAGCAGGTCACAGAGATGGTGTTGCATCTTTTAGGAGAGGACTTATGGCCATAATCTACAAGTTAGGAACGAACCTGGCAAAGCTGTGCTTCACCGCCTTCGCCCAATGGGAGGTGGAAGGCAGAGAATCGGTGCCGCCCAAAGGTCCCCTGCTTGTGGTCTCTAACCATCTGAGCAACGCAGACCCGCCGATGTTAGTGGCAAGCATCCCGCGGACATTACACTTCCTGGGGAAACGCGGCCTCTTCGCCAACCCCATAGCGTCCCGCTTCTTCACCACCGTTGGAGTGCATCCTATGGCCCAGACCGGGGTGGACATGGAAGCCATCCGCTGGAGTTTGGCCCTTCTCAAACGTGACCAACCGATGGGTCTCTTCCCCGAGGGCACGCGCAGCCAAGGCCTGGGTATGATTAGAGGAAAGCCGGGCGTGGCGTATATAGCCGCCAAGACTCAGGCCCCCATACTTCCGGTGGGTATCACAGGTACCGAGAACGTCCAGGAATACTGGCGGATGCCCTTCCCGTTGTGCCGTATCAAAGTAAATATTGGAGAGCGGTTTCCCCTTCCCGGTATGGTGGGCAAATTGGGGCGGGCGATGTTTGAGCTGAT
>JAGWBG010000280.1 GCA_021296015.1 Dehalococcoidia bacterium
AAGGGCGTGGGGGTCATGGCGGAGATACACACCGGCGGATAGCAGCGGCTCCCGGACCACATTTTTGAGAATCTTGCTGCACTCAGACAGGTCAACGTCAACGGGGTACTGCCCAGATGAACTATACCTCTGTAATAGCCTCTCGGGGTAGGGCGCGCTATTGACCACCAGATAGTCCAGAGGGCTGGTCGTGCCCAGGTATTCCCGTATCAGGTTCACGAAGTCGGATGCGTTGAATCCGTCGGACTCTCCCCGTTTGGTCATCAGGTTGCACAGACATATCTTCAGCGCATTTGAACTCTTGATGGCCTCTGATACGTCCTCCACCAGCAGGTTGGGAAGGATGCTGGTGTAAATGTCGCCCGGCCCCATGATTATGGCGTCGGCGGTTTCGATAGCCTCCAGCACAGGCGGGTAGGCGTAGGCCTTGGGTTCCAGATAAACGTAGTCTATAGGCACATCCAGATTTTCGTTACGCTGGTCTATGTTGGCTTCGCCTACGACGCTAGAGCCATCCTTCAAGCGTGCTACAAGGGTTGACTTGCTAAGTGTAACCGGCAGTACCGTTCCCCTTATGGAGAGCATACGGGAAGCCTCTTCTATAGCGGTGGCGGTGTTACCCGTTATCTCCGTAAGGGCCGTGAGAAACAGGTTGCCAAAGCTATGACCATTGAGACCACTCCCGGCGTTGAACCTGTAATCAAGAAGGCGCGCCATCAGCGCACTGGAGCGGTCATCGGGAGCAAGGGCCACAAGGCATTGTCTGATGTCGCCCCGCCCAGAGCTTCCGCCGCTATCCGTCATGGCGACTACTGCGGTCAGGTCGCAGTCCTCGTATTTCAGACCGCTGCGGGAGGTGTGATTACCCGTTCCACCACCCACAACCACGATCTTCCTCTTGTCCATATACCGTATCTCCTGCCGTTGGCGGGGTAGGGCCTTCCAGTTATCTCACAATCTGGGTCAAGACAAGCGTGGGGGTAGCACCTTGGCTTAGGGAGAAGCAACTCTTCGCTATTGCTTGGAGATGATGACCGGAGGGCCTTGCTGTTGCCTGGGACAAGGGGGAAACCTCTCTTTTGCTACCCGGCCCAGCGCCCACAGGCCCGGCCTGTTCCCGCCCGCCTTAGACGAACATCCCGAAAAGCGGGCGGATAACGCTGCCTAGTATATGGTCTCACATGGTATAAGTCAAGGTCACATAGCAGTGTATCCCAGGGCCTTACAATTCTCGACGCTGCCCTCTCGTCACCAAGCAGAAGTGAATACAGCCCTGCTCACCCACCTGCTATTTTTGGACAAACCCGTCTGCAACATATACAATTTAATTATAGGGGCAACTCCCAGCCGATTGGAGGGCAAGGTCGTGATTTCAATGGGCGGCAGGTCTCGTGCTCAGGGAACCCGAAGAGTTACACGCATCACATTCCTGCTTCTGGCGTTGTCCCTGGTATCGACGCTCGCACTTCCTCTGACGGCCGTGTTGGGACAGGAGTCCGCCCAGCCCGACACCAGCGAGATTCGGATTGTTTCCGAGAAGGTGGATAGCAAATTCCCTGACAACGTTACCTTTAACATCGCCGCAGTTGGCCCCGACCCCATAGATGAGGTACGGGTGTTCCTGAAACCTCTGGGCACTGAGAGGAGCACCTACGGATATCTGGACATAGTACCTGGTAGAGAGGTTGACGGCGAGTACGTCATGGATACCGGAATTGGCCCCAACCACAGGCCTCCCGGCACGGTTATCCGGTACTCCTACGAAATCAGAGACACGGCCGGGAGGGTACTGCAAACGGAGGACCGGGAATATCTCTATCTGGACGAGTCCCTGGAGTGGAAATCCGTTACCGGGAACGACGGATTCATTACCGTTTATTACTATGGCGACTTCGTGGAAAAGCGTGCTCAGACTGTGCTTGAGGCAACCCAGCAGACCGTTGAGGAGATGGGCCGCGTGCTGGACGTGGCCCTTGGCGAACCCATAAAGGTGGTGGCTTACAGCAATTACAGGGACATGGCCAGGGCCTTGCCCTTCCGGTCTCAGGCCGTAAGAGAGGACCTTCGCACAGAGGGGCAGGCCTACCCTGTAGAGCGTGTGGTGCTTGTGCTGGCCTCAGATACCACCGTCACCGGGATAGCTTCCCATGAGATTACCCACATCCTCGTGGCCGATGCCGCCGGGCAGGGCTACAGCAGGGTTCCCGTTTGGCTTAACGAAGGACTGGCCGAGTTCGGAAACGTGGACAAGACACCTCACTACGACTGGGCACTTAACTACGCCGTTTTCACTCGCCGTCTCAAGCCATTGTGGTACCAGCAAGAATTCAGCGGGGACCCCGACGATATACTCATTACGTACGGACATGGGAAGTCCGTTGTCTCTTACCTCATAGACCGTTACGGTGAGGGGAAGATGGCCGACCTGATGAAGGCGTTTCAGACAAACCCTTCCGCGGATGAAGCGTTAAATGTGACCTATGGATTCGACCAGTACGGCCTGGACACCGAATGGCGTCTGGCTGTAGGCCTGGAGCCACTACCATCGCCCGCAGAACTTGAGCGTGAACTATCTGCTACAGGTGATTCCCAACCCGACCCCCAAGCTGAGGGTGCCTCCGGGAACGTAGAAAATGAAGCCACTCCTGGTCCAACGCCCCGGACAGAACCTACCCCCGTGTCGGACGCGGGCGACGCCTCTGAACGCCCTGTTACGTCGGATGACGGAACAAGCCCGAGGTCTGCCAGAAGCTGTAATGGTCCCTCAGAAGGAGCCGCAAGCATGCCTGTAGATATTGCGCTACTCGCCCTTGTGGGTGGGACGTTCCTCGCCCTGAATGCCAGATGGGGCCTTGGGATGAGCCGTCTTATCCGCCGGCTAGGAAGGATTCGCCGGAGGGAGTAATGTCGACTCCTGGTCAATCACCTCGCCCTTGGGTTGAAAGCGTCATTCAGGGCATCTCCCAGCAAATTAAAGGCGAAGATGAGAACAGTTATTGAGCCTACGGGGAAGAGGAGCAGGTGTGGGTCGGTACGCAGAACGCTTATATTGCCGTTCTCGAAAATCATGACACCCAGACTCGGCGTGGGTGGCTGAATGCCGATTCCCAGCCAGCTCACGACTATCTCCGCCCGCG
>JAGWBG010000281.1 GCA_021296015.1 Dehalococcoidia bacterium
AACTCTTCAGTTGCTCTTTATACCCGGCATATCACAACCTTGGTTAAGCCTGATTATATCTTACCTCTTCACACAAGCTATGTCAATATATATAATATTAATTGACTAAGAAAAACAGGTGTTACCTTTGAGGTTGGATTCCGATGATGTTGTTCAAGGCGTGCCCAAAGTGTGGTGGGGACACTATATTTGACAGCGATATATATGGGAGGTATACCAGGTGCCTTCAGTGTGGTCTGATGAAAGACATAATGGAGGACCAGGACGATACCCGGACCCTGGTGAAGCCTATGCGTGAGGTAGAAGTGGAGGCAGCCTGAAGGAACATTCCAGCGAAAGGAGGTGTCTGCGATGTGGCGCTGTGAGCATTGTGGGGCTGAGAACGGCCCGTTGCGCAGTGTCTTCTGTAAGGACTGTGGCAAAAGACGCACCGGGTGGTAAGGGCAAGGTCTCTCCGAGACCGTAACATCAAGATAGAGGCTGCACCGTAACCGCCGAGAGCACATCCCCACGACAGGTCTTGGATGTACGCTCGGCGGTATTGTTTTGTTCCGCGTCTAGGTAAGCTCCGGCCAGAACCGCTCTTCTTTCCAGGGGTCAGCAAAAGCCGGGCCTGTCTTCCGCCATGAACTCGATTCCATTCAGCCATTTGGCGCTCTTCCACCCGTACCGGCTGGGCACAACCAGCCTGAGGGGCCAGCCGTGGTCCGGATGCAACTCCAGGCCGTCCTGCCTGTGGGCAAGAATGACGTTCTCCTCGGCGGCTACCTCCAGGGGCAGGTTGGTGGTGTAGCCGCCGTAGCAGTGGGCCGTAATGTACCTGGCCTCCCGTTTGACCTGCACCAGCCGCATAAGGTCATTGAAGAGGACCCCTTCCCAGGTGTTATCCAGGGCGCTCCACTGGGTCACACAGTGAAAATCGGCCCCGACAGTGTTCCAGGGCAAGCCCTTGAACCGCTCCCAGTCAAGCTCCAACTCCTGCTCTACGAGGCCAAATATGCGGAGGTTCCAGGCCGACAGGTCAATCTTTGGAGTCGGGCCGTAGGTCAGCACCGGGAACTTCTTGCTCACAAACTGCCCGGGGGGCACCCTGTCTCCATGCCCCTGATCGGGCGCGCTCTTCACCTGGTCGGGTCTCTTATTCATCATTGTCCGTGCATACCTCCGGATGGCGTTTGAAAAACTCACTTGGCCGACTCTCCTGAGTCATATTATGCCCCAGGGGGAAATGGTGTCAAATCATCACACTTTTGGGTAGTGTCTCTAGTAATAAATCTCACTGCGATGCCCCACTGCCCGAACGGTTATCCGGCGATTTGTCCGGTCAAGTTCATACAGTACTCTGTAGTTGCCCACCCTCAGCCGATATTGTCCCCGCAATGGTCCGGTCAGTGCCCGGTGGCGCACCGTCTCAGCCCGGCCAGCCAACTCGTCCAGCTTGTTGCGTACTTGGTGCGCTACCACTCTGTCCAATCGGGACATATCGTCATTGGCGCTATCCGTATACTCTATGCAGTAGGGCACTACTCAAGCCCCAGTCGCCGGTACACCTCTTCCGCCGGAATAGTGGGCTCATCCGACGACATGCGCTTCTCCATCTCTTCTACAAACTCTCTCCTGAATTCTAGCCCCTCGTCCGGGTCCAGGTCCGTCCACATATCCAGCTCGCCCACAATCTCCACAGTTCGCACGCTTACTGCGCAGACCCGCCGTAGCAGGTCTATTACCCGCTCCTTGTGGTCGGCGAAGCGGTAGGTGTTGAACTTTTCGGCTATGGTCGGGTCTTTGGGCTTGCGCTCCTTGTACTGGTCCAGCACCCACTCCAGCGCAGACCGGCTGCCCAGGCGGTACTCCCATGCCTCCGGCGGCACGCCGGTCAGCGTGGTCTTGCCGTCCAGCACGATGGCGCCCCGGTCCTTGTCCGCCCGCAGCACCGCCTTGCCCGCCTGGCCGGCTTGCTCCACCCGCTCCAAAGGATAAGGCTCGGCGGACTCGAAGCCGACGTGCAGTTCCAGCAACTCCCGACCCATCCTCACCCATGCGGGGAAGTCCCGGTACATGGGTAGCCGGGGAAACTCCCGCAGCAGGTCAAGGGCGTACTTCTCCCGGTACGCAGGGTCGTGGAGCACGGCGTAGGTATAGGCAAAGATGTTCTCGGCGGTGATGGAATCATCGCTGTAGTGCTCGCGGAACTGCCTCAACCCCCACTCGGTGATGTTGCTCACCCGCTTCCCCTCCGACGTGTAGCGGTAGAGGGGGAGGCATTGGGTGTCGCCGGTGAAGTGATAGTCAAAAACCTTCTCTGCTGCTAGTACATAGAAGTCTTTTCCGTTGACACAGAAGCATATCGCTTTGTTCTCGTTGTCGGCACCCGTCGGAAATACCTCGGGCAATTGATATTGCATTTCGTTCAGATTTTGATTGAAGTACAACGACTTGCCTATAAATGGCCGAAAGAGTGTCTGGCGAATGCTCGCACGGTCAAAAACATTCGGCCTGTCCAGATGCAACTGTCGTTTGAGGTCCCGCGTCCATTTGATTGTTGTCCCAAGGGTATCGTTATCAACCTCTTTGCCACCGTGTTCTGCTCTGCTTTCCTCATAAAGGTTAATGAATGAGCGAATTTTTCTGCCTAAGGTGTCACCGCCAAAGTCATACACCCATTCGTCTCGAGCAGTAATTACCCCCATTGAATATAATCCGAATACTGCTCTTTCTTCGCCAGCAGTCTTTGCAAGTTTGGTCTGGCGGTCAGCGACTGGTATCAGCGTGTCAAAATCACTGTCGGACTGGTCGAGCCAGTTGTTTTTATCGTCGGATGTAATATCGTCAAAGGCAATGTCATCCAGCTTCGCCTCGCGCAGGTAGGCTAGCTTGTCCACCGCAAGTTCGGCGTCCTCCCGTCGGGCGTAGTGGATACCGAAGTTGCCCAGCTTGCCTTTTTCCCGAACAAAG
>JAGWBG010000282.1 GCA_021296015.1 Dehalococcoidia bacterium
GAGGAGTGCCTTTCCGGCCAGATGACCACGTACGGGGTATGTATGCGGTGGACTTGACAGCCACGAGTTGGTTCGGGCCCCGTACTTAATTGGGGGAATTATTAGTGGGGGGGCGTGTGGATGATAAGCTAAAGGCATCTGGTTCGGTGTACTTCCTCAGCAATAACGCGATGGATGGCTACATCAAGGTAGGGCGCGCCGATGAGGGCACGGTTCGCAGCGTTGTTCAGCGTATGAGTCAGTTGAATACAAGTGTCTTACCCCTACCCTTCGATTGCGAACACGCTTCTGCCGTAGCAGACGCTCGAGCTGTGGAGAAGGCTTTGCACGAAGCCTTTGGCGACTACCGAGTACGTCCTGAGCGGGAGTTCTTCACTGGTCTTGCGCCTTTTCGCGTCACGGCAATATTGAGGCTTTTTGAGATTGGGAATGTGACACCTGGAAGTGGGCAGACAGACACTGATGAAGTTGGGCCGATAAAGGAACCGCGCCGACCGCCGTTCCGGTTTGAGCCGGTCGGCATTCCCAACGGAGCAATACTCCAGTGGGCAGACGACACTACCATAGAATGCCAAGTTGATGGCAATACAACCTATGTCCTCTACGAAGGACAACGTTGGGCAATCTCCACATTGGCGCGGAAGTTAAAGGGATGGAAACGGACGCCTTCTCGCCCGCTGTATTGGCTGTACGAGGGCGAAACCCTACGTGAGCGACAGGAACGTTTGGAGCGTGAAGAGGCGGGTTAAGGTTGAGCCTTGAGTAGGGATTCAATATAATTCCCTCAATATAATTCCCTCAATCAGATACATCCTAGGAGTAACGATGGACTACGGAGAAGAAGCAATCAAGCGACATAGGGCCAGCCGAGGGAAAGTGAGTATCGTCTCCAAGATGACGGTAGAGACTATGGACGACCTTTCTATGGCGTACACTCCAGGGGTCGCCTCGGTAAGCCTCCGTATAGCGGCAGACAAGTCGGAAGTCTACTCCCTGACCAATAAAGGGAACAACGTGGCCGTAGTCTCCGACGGGTCCGCGGTCTTGGGCCTTGGCAACGTGGGGCCGGAGGCTGCCATGCCGGTCATGGAGGGCAAAGCAATCCTGTTCAAAAGCCTTGCCGATATAGACGCCTTTCCAATCTGCTTGGCTACTCAGGACGACAAGGCGATTATCGAGATTGTGAGGGCCCTGGCCCCGTCCTTCGGAGGGGTTAACCTGGAGGACATCGCAGCACCTCGATGCTTTGCCATCGAAGACGCCCTGCAAGACCTGGGCATACCCGTTTTTCACGACGACCAGCACGGCACCGCCATCGTCGTCCTGGCGTCCCTAATCAACGCCCTCAATGTAACCAGCAAGAGTATGGAGGACGCCAAGATAGTCTTCTCGGGTGCGGGTGCGGGCGGCATAGGCACTACCAGGCTCCTGGTCGAATACGGTGCCAGGGACGTGATTCTGGTTGACAGCAACGGAATAATAGACCGCGGGCGAAGGGACCTCACGCCAATCAAGGAAGCTATGCTGGAGATTAGCAATCCCCGTAACATCCAGGGTGGCTTGGCAGAGGCGATGAAGGGGGCCGACGTGTTTATCGGCCTTTCGGTGGCCGACGCCGTGACTCCCGACATGGTTAGCTCTATGGCCGAAAGGTCCATCGTCCTTGCCATGGCTAATCCGGTCCCCGAGATATGGCCAGACCAAGCCAGGGCGGCCGGCGCCCACGTGGTGGGTACGGGTCGGAGCGACTTCCCCAACCAGATTAACAATAGCCTGGTCTTTCCCGGCGTCCTCAGAGGAGCTCTGGACGCAAGGGCACCTCGTGTCACCACGGGGATGAAGCTGGCGGCGGCCCGGGCGCTGGCCGAGCTTGTGGAGGAGCCTACCGCCGAGCGAATTATACCCTGGACGCTGGACAGGAATGTAGCGCCCGCCGTCGCTCGTGCGACAGCTCTGGCCTGGCAAGAGGGATATTGAATGAATTTTAGCTGGGTGATTCCGGGCAAGCTCGCGGGCTCTATGGGACCCATCTGCGATGAAGACCTCGAATATCTCAAAGGTAAAGGCGTTGGGGCCATTGTGAGAATGGAGCAGCGCACCGTCTCCGGCGGCGAGGCCGGCTTGGTTGACATGGCTGAGTTCGTGCCCGACATGTGTCCTCCCACCTTCTCGCAAGTTGACCGAATGATTGACTTCATAGAGGACCGGATTGCGAGCGACATGCCGGTCGCAGTCTCTTGCAGGGCAGGGATGGGGAGGACCGGTACGGTGCTGGCTTGTTATCTGGTGTGCGTTGAAGGGTACAGCGCCGGGGATGCCATCCGACACCTGCGCGCTCTAAGGCCCGGCTCGGTGGAGAGCC
>JAGWBG010000009.1 GCA_021296015.1 Dehalococcoidia bacterium
CCCTTCTGGACGCTATAACCTGGGCGCTCTGGGGTAAGGCGCGGGGCAAGACCCACGATGAGCTTAATCACTTCGGCTGCGACGATATGCTGGTGGAACTGGAGTTCCTGGCCCGGGATGATCGTCTTAGCGTCACGCGGAGGCATTCCAACGGTGGTGGGCGCAGACGCCTGGGTGCCAGTGATTTGCAACTCCAGATATTCGCGGGAGAGGACTTTCGCCCTATAACCGGCAACTCGATACGCGAGACCCAGGCCAGCATTGACCGCATTACCGGCATGGACTATGACACCTTTACCAACAGTGCCTTCCTCCTTCAGGGTCGTGCCGATGAGTTCACCAACAAGACCGCCGGGGAGCGCAAGGAGGTCCTGGCAAAAATTCTGGGACTCGACCTTTATGACCAGTTGCAAAACCGGGCGAAGAAATTGGGTGACGGGAAGGAGGTAGAGGCAAAAATCATTGAAGGCGACCTGGAGGGGATGCGCCGCGAGGTTGGCGGCCGGGACAGGTATAGCGTTGAGCTTCAGAACGTTAACAGAGAGCATGGGGAAGTGGACAGCCGGCTCAATGCCAGCAGGGACACTCTGGATGCCCTGAAGTCCCGGGTTGACGACCTGAGACGAAAGCGTAGCGAGCTTGACGAGTTGAACGTGCGTATCCCTACCATCGAGTCCGAGATTCTGGACATGCAGAAGGACATAAACTCGCGCCGGGACCGCATCGCAGGCTATCAGGCCCTCGTCCAGGAGAGGGATGCCATCCGGAAGGGGCTTGCGGAGTTACTGGAGCTTCGCCGCCGCTACGAGGAGCTTAACGCTTCCCGAGAGCGTTTCGACACTCTCACAAAGGTCAGGTCCGACCTGGAGCGGGCTATTGAAAGCGCAAGGACACGGCTGGAAGAACAGATTAAGCAGATGGAGAAACGTGTCAGTGATGACCTTCGCCCTAGGGCCGATGCCATACCTTCCATCAGCAGCAAATTGGATGAGTCCAAGAGCCGTCTCGATGCTCTGGCAAAAGAGGACCAGGACATCGTCGACAGGCGTCAGCACGTCCAAGCCCTGGCCACACAGATAGGGGAGCTGAAAGCGGTAAGCACACAGCTACAGGCCGAGGGGCAGGAGATTCGCTCCAAGTTGGACATGGTACAAGATTCCCACCAAGACGCCCAGTGTCCTCTGTGCGGGACTCAACTGGGTCCCGACGGGTGCGACCGCCTGCTGGAAAACTACAAAGCCCAGAGGGAAGCGAAGGCCAAATTGTACAGACAAAACGACTCGAACCTCAAGGCGAAGGAGAAGGAGCAGACTGACCTGGACCAGAAGCTTCCCAAGCTGGAAGCCGCCTTGCGCCGCAGTCAGAGGGAAGTCCAGGAAGCGGTGGCCGTCCTCCAGCGCCAGTTAGATGAGTCCACCACAGCGGCGGCAGAACTGGACCAGGTCGTCAGTGAACTGGAAGAGGAGAGCGCCCGGCTGAAGAAAGGCGATTTTTCAGCGAAA
This sequence comes from Dehalococcoidia bacterium, assembly GCA_021296015.1. GTDB lineage: Bacteria > Chloroflexota > Dehalococcoidia > Lucifugimonadales > JAGWBF01 > JAGWBG01. The sequence goes on from JAGWBG010000009.1 coordinate 1,503, forward strand.
GAACGGCGGCAACTGGCGGAGTTGGAGGCGGAGATTGAGGGACTTGGATATGACCGGGAAACTCACAATCGCCTGTACAACGAGATTCAGGAGCTACAGCCCTTCGATGAGCGGTACAGGCGTCTTGAGGATGCAGAAACAAGTCTGCCCCAAGAGCAGGACTCCCTCTCCAGGAATGAGGAGATGCTCCAGCGCCGCCGGGAGGACCTTTCACGCGGTATGGAGAGTCAACGAGATATGAAGAAGGCCGTCGCCGAGCTTCCCGTGTGGGAAGTCAAACTCGGAGAGGTCGAAAAGGCTCATCGCGAGTTGGATGCCAGGAATATGGAGTTATCCCGGCGTCAGGGTGACCTTGAAGGCCATCTAAAAAGGTTGGATGACCTGGAAAAGGCGATGGACGACAAGGAGGGTAGTCTCAAGGCTTTTCAAGAGGAACAGAGCATCTACCGGGAGTTGACGGAGGCTTTCGGCAAGCGCGGAGCACAGGCCATGCTCATCGAAACCGTTCTGCCCCAGATTGAGAAGGAGGCGAATGACCTCCTGGGCCGGATGACCGATGGCCGTATGCACCTCAAGCTGGAGACCCAGAGGGAGCCTAGGAGCAGGAGGGGTGAGCCTATTGAGACCCTGGAGATAAAGATTAGCGACGAGATGGGTCCCAGAAGCTATGAGCTATTCAGTGGTGGCGAGGCGTTCCGCATAAATCTGGCCCTCAGAATCTCGCTGTCCAAGGTACTGGCCCATCGCAGGGGCGCTCCCCTTCCCACCTTGTTCATAGATGAGGGCTTCGGCACCCAGGACGCCGCCGGACGGGAGAGGATCCTGGACGTTATACGGGCCATTGAAGAGGACTTCAAGAAGATTATCGTTATAACCCATCTGGACGAGCTAAAAGAGGCTTTCCCGGCGCGCATTGAGGTGCAGAAAGAGGAGACTGGCTCCATCTTCTGGATAAGCTAATCCGCCTAGTACAGGATGAGGTGTGTCGGGACCAATCGCTGTTCCACCGGGTCGACCGCGAGGGCAAGGCCCTCCAGGGTATAGGCTCCCAACAGGGGCGGAGCGCTATCTTCTCCAAAGACCACCACCGTAACCAGACTCTCGCCATCTATCGTGGCCCACGCCTGTCCATAGTCCATGAAGATACGCCCCCCGTCGGCCAGTAGAAACCTCCGTTGGCCCGTCGGCTCGACTCCAATATCACGCAGCAGGCTGGCGGGGAGCGTGGTGTAGGCGGCACCAGTGTCCACTGTGGCTTCTATGTCCCGGACCTGTTGGCCGTCCATGCTGGAAATCCGCATCGGCCAATTGAACGTTCCCATATCTGAAACCTCACCTTATCCTAAGCCCTATACCACTCCCTTATAACCGATGGGCCGTTCCTGCGACATCCGAAGCCTCCCCGGTGAGCAGGGTCTTTGAATTGTCACCCAGCTCAGGCAGGCCTGAAGAATGGGACGCTTATCTGGTCCGTGGCCGGGACGAAGGTTACTTCTACAGGCATACCAATCTTCACGTCCCTTGGCTCGCACTGGATGACGTTGGTGAACATTCTGACCCCTTCATCCAGCTCCACAAGGGCAAGCACATAGGGCACATCCTCGGCGAAACCTGCTGTGCGGTTCTGGTAAGTCACAGTGAAGCTCCAGAGGGTGCCCTTGCCACTGGCCTTTATCCAGGCGATGTCAGTGGTCCAGCAGTTGGCGCAGATGCCCCGGGGATACCACTGGTATTCTCCACAGCTATTGCATCTCTGTATGAGGAGGTCCCCCCTCCGGCAGGCCTCCCAGAAGGGTCTGGTCTCTCCGGATACTGTCGGCTACGGCTTCTTCCATTCAGGCATGTCTAGTCCCTCCCAAGGATTACTGTACCCCCGCTGTGTCGGGAGCCAAGGGCACCCCCCGTGCCGTGGCCCAAAGCTATCTTGCAATCGGGGCCCTGGCGGGGCGTCCCGTCAAACTCGTGTCTGAGTTGCCTGGTGGCCTCCAGAAGCAGGAAGATGCCCCGCATACCCGGATGGTTCGATGAAAGGCCCCCGCCATCGGTATTGATGGGCAGGTCACCCCCTATCTGTAGACGGCCTCCCGACACGAAATCTCCCCCCTCACCCTTCTCGCAAAATCCCAGGTCTTCGAGAGTGGTCACGACCGTGATGGTGAAGGAGTCGTATATCATGCACATGTCAATATCCTGGTGTGTCACCCCCGCCATGGAAAATGCGGGGCCTGTGCTCTGCTTCGCTGCTATGTAGACCAAGTCTCGCCGCCCCGCACCCTGGTGGGCCACACCCTCCCCGACGCCCAGCACCCACACGGGGACGTTCCTGCACGCTCGCGCCACTTCCGGAGAGGCTACCACCACCGCTCCGCCTCCGTCGGTGATAACACAACAGTCCAGAATGTGCAGCGGAGAGGAAATCGTGCGGGAGGTGACCACGTCCTCTACGCCTATGGGGTTACGGAACAGGGCATGAGGGTTCATGGATGCGTGCTTCCGCATGGCGACCGAGACCTCGGCCAGTTGCTCCGGCCTGGTCCCGTAGAGGTGCATGTGCCTCTGGGCTATCATGGCGTAGAGGCCCACTGTGGTGAAGCCGTATATCTCCTCGAAGCTATCTGGGGTCGGCTCAAGGGCCGGGTGTCCGTACCGAGCGACCCCGCCCGTACCCACGGCCACCCCTCCGGAGCGTGCGAGGGTAGAGTAGGTTATCAGGGCACAGTTAATCCGTCCGGCGGCGATGGCCGTCAGCGCGTGGGAGAGGTGGAACTCGAAGGAGGCACCTCCCACCGAGGTGTTGTCAACGTACCGGGGGTTCAGGTCCAGGTAGTCGGCAAGATTGAGGCCGCTCATGCGGGTGGACATGGAGGAAGTGAAAAGGCCGTCCACGTCCTTCTTGGACAGGCCCGCGTCCTCAAGGGCCTTGATGGCGCTCTCACCCTGAATCTGTAGTTCGCTCTTGTCCGGGGCGTACCTGATGGGGTGCTCGTGTACCCCCACGATAGCTGCTGAGCGTCTGAGGTCAACCATACATACCTCCTGCGGCAGATGGATAGCTGAGGCGGGACTGTGAGATGACTTCCACCCACTAATAGTTCTGGGAAGCCACTGCAATCATAGCGCCTTGCGGATGGCCGGTCAATCAAGGTGGTCCACGGAAAGTGTGGGGGTGATTCCAGCAGTGCTCAAGCGTGGGTTATGATACAATATTCTCGGCGTCGTTGACCTATTTCTTGTGATCTTCTCATATCGGATTAGGAATTGAACGTGGGTCTGGTGAAAACAAAAGCACAAATAGGGACAGGTCAAGGCAGCCTGAGAGGGGTGGAGTTCCTGGTGGATACAGGCTCCTTCTACACCTTTCTGTCTCCAAAACTGGCTGACCACCTGGGCATTACCTTACCGGTAACGTCAGAGGTGGTCCTGGCCGATAGCAGGAGGGTGGAAGTCTCGATGGGTGCGGCCTATCTCCGGCTGATGGATAGAGAAGGCGGTGTTCTAGTGGCCTCGATGGGTGTACCCTTGCCACTGCTGGGAGCGAGCGCACTGCAGGCTCTCGGCCTGAAAGTCAACCCTGTGGACGAGACAGTAGAATATTACCTGCCCTTCGGCCCGGCGGCGCTGTAGCGTTAGCCAGAGCTATGACAAAGAGGTAAACCGTGACAACCGCTATTGATGGACTGATAGAAAAAGGGAAGGCAGCCCGGGCCGCCTCGCGAAGGCTCGCCAGACTGTCCTCAGAGGTCAAGGATAGGGCCTTGCAGAACATTGCAAGCTCCCTGATAGCCCAACAGGAAGACCTGCTGGAGGCCAACGAGTCGGATTACCGGGCCGGAAAGTCCAACGGTCTCACAGAAGCTCTGCTGGACCGGCTCCTCCTCAACCCCCAAAGGTTGGAGAGCATTGCTGCGGATGTGCGTGGCGTGGCGATGCTTCCAGACCCGGTAGGCGAGGTCTTCGACATGCGGACCCTTTCCAACGGGCTGGTAGCCGGCAAGAAACGTGTCCCCCTGGGAGTCATTGGGTCCATCTACGAAAGCAGGCCAAACGTGACGGTAGACATCGCGGTGCTTTGTCTTAAATCGGGCAACGGCTGCATCCTCAGAGGCGGCAGAGAGGCCATCCACTCCAACACCGCCCTCGTCAAGCTCATCCGCCGTGCCATAGCCGACGCCGGCATCCCCGAGGACTCTGTCCAGTTCATAGACAACACGGACCGCGCTCTTGTGGAGCCTATGCTGAAAATGGAGGAGTACATAGACCTACTGGTGCCCCGGGGCAGTTCTAACCTGATTCGTTTCGTGGCAGAGAAGGCGGCCATGCCCGTGATCACCGGCGGCATCGGCGTCTGCCATACCTATGTGGACAGGTCGGCGGACCTGGATAGGTCAGTGGATATAGCGTATAATGCCAAGGTACAACGTCCCACGGTCTGCAATGCCCTGGACTCCCTGCTGGTACACTCTGAGGTGGCGACCCAATACCTTCCGCGTATCGCCCATGAATGGGCTAAGGCCGGGGTCGAGTTGCGCTGCGACATGCGAGCACTCAGCATTCTTGGCCCCGTCCAGGGAGTGCAGGCTGTGCCGGCTAACGAGGACGACTGGGGCAAGGAATTCCTGGACCTGGTGGCATCTGTGAAGGTCGTGGACTCGCTTGAGGAAGCCCTAGAACACATAGAAGAATACGGGTCGGGCCACTCCGAGGCTATTGTGGCCGAGGACTACTCGGCGGCCATGCGCTTCCTGGACGAGGTGGACGCCGCAGCGGTGTATGTGAACGCCAGCACGCGCTTCACCGACGGCTCCCAGTTGGGCTTGGGAGCGGAGGTGGGAATAAGCACTCAGAAACTCCATGCCCGTGGGCCTATGGGTTTGAGGGAGATGACTTCATACAAGTGGGTAGTCATGGGAAGCGGACAGGTGCGTTCTTGAACCGGCGCCCATAACCGAGAGGGAGATGGCCGATAGCTAATCGGGGGAAAAGGAAGGTAAGCTGTGGCGGACTACTACTTTGAAAGAGATTGCAGGACTCCTCAGTCCGAGTCCTATACCATACTGGACGGCGAGAACCCCATTGGCAGGATAGACTTGCACTACACCTCAACCATCGTGCATGGCACTTTGTGCGTCCTCGAAAGCCTGACCCAAGAGGACGTCCAAGAGCTTATCGAGACCATAGATGAGGACATGGTGGACGTTATGGGTGTGTCCAGGGAGGAGTTTATCGTCCACGTCTACCAGGGGCGGGAGATGGGGGTCTTCAGCGACAACGGCTTCGGGGCAAACGGCAATGGGGATGACGACTCCAACAATGGGCGGTAAGGCAGGAAGCCTGTCGGCAAGACTCCGGCCTACCCGTCGCTGGTCTTGGGAAGCAGAGCCCTCCGACTCTTGATTCCTAATGGCAAACTAACGGGCGACCACAAGGGATGCCTCTACTGACAAGACATTCATGCGGTTACGTTGCTGCAAAAAGGCCAGGCACAGGCATCCATCAGAGATAAACACCTGTGCCTGGCTCCTCAGTTACTGTATATAGGCCCATTGACAGGACCCTGGTCGATATATCATATCCTGCTTATGGCCGCCCTGGTCTAGTCGTCGGCTGCTGCTGCGACGGCGTCCAGCTTCTCCTGGATTACCGTTCTTAGCTCGCGGACACGGGTGAGGTCAGGGTATTTGCCGTCCTCATCCTTGCGGTCGAATATCTTCTCGCCGTCCACGTAGACTTCCAGCCTGCCATTGGCGCCGGGAGTCAGGGTAATGGCCGCGTCAGGGCCGTAGAACCGGAAGAATTCATTTGCCAACCACGTGGCAGTCGCATGGTACTGTCAAGGGACGCAGTAGACTATCTCAATATTGATTTTCCACATGGGCACCCTCCTTGATGTAGTGGCCGTCTCCGGCCTTCTGTCCAGGCTGGCAATAAGTCCTCTCACTGCCAGGACATAAATCTAGTTTAACCATTATTTCGCCCAAGTCAATACATACGATAACGCAAATGCAATAATGAATCCGGGAACTATGCCCGCAGCCGCCGGGACCCCAACACGTCATACACGGCACCGGAAGGCTTCAGGGTGCTGCGAATCGAGTACACCTCGTTGACCTGCCATAACACGTCGGCCTGCCAGTCAACTCCGGTCGTAGCTTTCCCGGCCCGGCGGCGTTCCTCGCCGGATACGTTGTTCTGCATTCTGCCCAGGGTGAGGTGGGGGGTAAAGGCGCGGGACTCCTTTGGAAAGCCAAGCGCCAGATGGACCTCCTCGTCTATCCGTTCTTGCAGTTTCCCCAGAGCGTCCAGGTCGCCCTTCAGTCCAACCCATATAACCTTGGGGGCGTTGAGATTGGGGAAGGCACCTATACCTGAAAGAGCGAGGGCAAAGGGAGCGCTTCCTTCAATGGCCCTGTCCATGGCCCCTAGAATCGGGTCCACAGCCTTGGGGTCTATTTCACCCAGGAACTTGAGGGTGAGGTGGATGCCTTCGGGCCTGACCCACCGCATCTGTGAGACCCCCGCATTTTGCAAGCTTCTTGTAACTCCTGCCAGGGATTCCCTGGCCTGCTGGGAGATGTCCACGGCTATAAAGGCGCGTACCATTTCTCCACCGGCCACCTATATCGTCAGAAGGGCCCGGGCATTGCCTCCCAGTATCTTCTTCCGGGCCTCGTCCGATATGGTGGACTCCTCAACCTGTTGCAGTAGACGCGGGTGCCTTATCAGTGGGAAGTCCGTCCCGAAGAGTATCCTGTCTGGCCCGTTCAGGCCCACGACCGTTGAGAAAATTCCCTGGCTGTAGAGGAACGGAGAGGCGGCTGTGTCGTAGTAGACGTTTTTCGTCTCCCCTGCCACCTCCGGCATCAGCCCGTAAAAGGGCAGCCCTCCTCCCCAGTGAGCGCAGACAATGGTGTTCTCAGGGAAGTTACGGGCAAAAGCATACAGCTTGTCAGGGGTGGTCCGTCCCTTTCCCGGATAGAGATGTCCAACCGGCTCCGATGAGTGGGTGAGGACAATCAGCCCCAGCCCATGGGCAGCTTCCATGAGAGGGGACATGACCTCTTTGCTGCCCACGTCAAAGCCCTGGGTATCGGGATGAAGCTCGCCGATGCCCTTTACTCCCTCCCCTGCGCAACGCTCCACCTCCCTTATTGCACTCTCGCCCCACGCCGGATTTACCGAGCAGAACCCCACCAGCCTGGTAGGGAAGCGGTCCACGGACCGGATTATGTAGTCGTTGGCCTCTATCGCCGTGTCCCTGTCGGTCCATCCGACGCCCATGACAACCGCCATGTCCACCCGGGCCTCGTCCATAGCGTCAATCAATTCCTCAACGGTAGCCAGCCCAGCTTTGGGGTTGGCGAAGAGGGCGGCGAAGGTTATGTCCCGACCCACGTACTCACCCCGAGCGGCTCGAAACGAGGGCGGGAAAATGTGGGTATGGAAGTCCACTATCATGTTGGGGTAATTATAGAGTATCTCTGAAAAATAGTCATTCCGGCCTTGCGCCGGAATGACTGGTTAAACGGTGCATATTGTACCTATCAGAGGTTTCATAGAAAGGTTGTAGTGGAAATGGCTGGACACAGTTCGGCACGGTTGTTATAATCTGGCTGCAAAATTTGCGACGGCGTCACAATTCCATCACTATTTGAAGCGTGGCGGTATAGCATGGACAATCTTGAAAATATAGCCAAAGAGATAAGACGCGACGTAATTGAGATGATCTTCACCGCCGGGAGCGGACATCCTGGAGGCTCCCTCTCGGAGATAGAGATACTAACAGCCCTGTACTTTCGGATTATGAAGCATGACCCGGAAAATCCCGCCTGGTCGGACCGTGACCGCTTCATCCTCAGCAAAGGACACGCTTCCCCGGGTTTCTACGCCGTGCTGTCCAAACGTGGCTACTTCCCCCGGGATGAGATGTGGACCTTCCGCAAGCTGGGGAGCCGGCTTCAGGGACATGCTCATACCGGCACGCCCGGTGTTGAGATGAACTCAGGCTCCCTGGGGCAAGGACTATCCTTTGCCGTCGGGGTCGCTCTTGCGGCTAACGTAGACAAGAAGGACTACCGGGTCTATGCCCTGCTGGGTGACGGGGAGTGTGACGAGGGCCAGATATGGGAGGCGGCCATGTCTGCGGCCCATTATAATCTGGGCAATCTCACGGCCTTTGTGGACAGGAACAGGATTCAGAACGACCGCTTTACCAGCGAGGTGATGCGACTTGAGCCTCTCGCCGAAAAGTGGAGCGCTTTCGGATGGAAGGTCCTTGAGGTAGACGGCCACAACATAGGCCAGGTACTGGACGCCGCAAGCGCAGCCCGGAATACCAGAGGATGCCCTACGGTGATTATAGCTCACACGGTAAAGGGCAAGGGGGTCAGCTTCATGGAGAACAACCCTGACTTCCATGGTCGCGCCCCTAATAAGGACGAATATGAGAGGGCGCTGAAGGAATTGGCCTAGCCGTTACTAATATAGCAAAAGGAGTAGTCTGTCATGGTTACCGCCTTTACCACGGCCTCGACCCGGCAAACCTTTGGTGAAACTCTGGTTGAACTGGGTAGAGAAAACCAGGATATAGTTGTGCTGGGGGGTGACCTCAACAAGTCCACCTTCGCGAATCTGTTTGGCCGGGAATTCCCGGAGCGGTTCTTCGACTTCGGTCCCGCCGAGCAAAATATCATGGGTGTTGCTGCCGGGCTGGCCGCTTCGCGCAAGTCCCCCTTCGTCACTACCTTCGCCGTCTTCGGCTCATGTCGTCCCTTCGACCAGATAAGGGTGAGCATCGCCCAGCCTCATCTGAACGTGAAGATTGTGTGTACTCACGCGGGCATCATTACCGGGGAAGACGGCATGTCCGCCCATAGCATTGAGGACCTGGCCCTTATGTGCTCCCTGCCGGGCTTTACAGTATTGGCCCCCGCCGATGCAGTAGAGACCGTCCGGGCGATTCGCGCCGCCGCCGAGACTCCAGGCCCTTTCTACATACGCCTTTACCGCCCGGCTACTCCGATAGTGCACCAGGATAACGGCTACGACTTCAAAATCGGGAAGGCCGAGCTTATGAGGAGGGGCAAGAACGATGACGTGACCATCATCGCCGTCGGAGTCGGGGTATCGTCGTCGCTGCAGGCGGCGAGCGCCTTGGCTGAGGAGGGGACCAGTTGTCGAGTCGTCAATATGCACACCCTCCGGCCAGTTGACGAGGGCGCGATTCTGGAAGCGGCGAAGGAGACAGGAGCTATAGTCACCGTTGAGGAACACTATATCCACGGCGGCCTGGGCAGTATAGTTGCCCAAGCTCTGGGCAAGGGCCATCCCGTCCCCCTGGAGATGGTGGCCCTGGACCGCTACGCCGAATCTGGCACTGCGGAGGAACTGCTGGAAAAGTACCATCTCACTCCTGAATACATAGGGAAAGCAGTGAAGGCCGCCCTGGCGCGGAAGTAGACCCTTGTATAACCCCCCAGGGCTATCGCACTTAAATTGCACCACTCTTGGTCACTCCCGCTTTTGCGGGAGTCTGAACTCCGGCTCATTTATACGCCGAGGCAGAAGCCGGAATCCACTCACCCTTGTCTGACCCCGCATCAGTCACTCCGATCACCTATTCTCTGTGATTCCGAGTCCGCCTGCGCGGAAGGAATTGTAGGAGCTACGCCTTTCAGAACGGGTGCCTTGGATTCTTCACTACGCTTCGCTTTGGTATTCACGTCCGGTGTTGCCAACACACGTCAGGAATACCGTTTATTGTTCACCCACCAGTAAAGTATCGAGTGTATGATATGTATGATATATTTTAGATTAGGGATTTCCCTTTTTCTGCGAGGTTGGAGGACAGTTCCCTTTGCGTAATCTCATATCTTACAAGCCCATATTGATTCTGGTGACTATCCTGGCCCTCGCCATAGCAATAGCGAGTTGCAGCATTCAGGTTGGAGGCCAGAGCGAAGAGAATGGCTCATCCGCCGATGTCGTTGCTCTGCCTGAAGGCGCCCCGGAGGAGTTCAGCATACTCTTCGAGGTGTGGGATGCCATCAAGCAAGACCATTTTAATCGGGACTCATTGGACGCCGAAATACTGAGCCAGGGAGCTGTCAGAGGCATGTTGGAGGCCCTGGATGACCCATACGCTTCTTACCTGACCGCTCAGCAATATGCCATGGACTCTCAGGACTTCCAGGGCTTTTTCGAGGGAATCGGTGCAGAGGTATCCATGCGGGATGGGAGAATCATGATCGTGGCACCTATCCCCGATACACCCGCCGAGAAGGCTGGGATACGTCCGGGAGATATTATCCTGGAGATTAATGGCGAAAGCACCGAAGGTATTAGCCTTCTGGAAGCCGTAAGCAAGATACGAGGAGCCAAGGGTGAGTCCGTAGACTTGCTAATTCTTCATCGGACCAGTGTTGAACCCGTCCGTGTAACTATAGTTCGAGACGTGATACAGGTGTCGAGTGTTAAGCTGAAAGTGTTCGTAGGTCAAATAGCCCACTTGAGAATCACCAGCTTCACGGGGACCACAGAGCAAGAGTTGATTGAAGCTCTGGAGAAGATAGAGAGATTTGAGTCACGGGGCGTTATTCTGGACTTGCGAGACAACCCGGGAGGGTTGTTGGGCTCCGTGGTCAGGGTGACCAGCCATTTCATTGATGATGGACTCGTGCTTTATGAGGAGGATCGAAGAGGTAATCGTAAAAACTGGCAAGTTAATTCCGATGGCAAAGCGAAAGAAATACCTCTGGTGACACTGGTGAACGAATTTACGGCAAGTGGTAGTGAAGTACTTGCGGGAGCACTCATTGACCACGAGCGGTCTACGGTTATTGGAGCTACGACATTCGGGAAAGGCAGCGTTAACACCATCCGACGGTTGAGCGATGGTTCAGGGCTATACTTTACCGTAGCGCGCTGGTATACCCCCGATGGTACTCTTATAGAGGGCGAAGGGGTCGAGCTCACATAGTAGTTGAGGAGTTGGAGGATGACCTGGAAGACCCGCAGTTGGACAAGGCCATTGAGATCCTTGAGAAAGAAATTG
>JAGWBG010000283.1 GCA_021296015.1 Dehalococcoidia bacterium
CATTGCTCATCGGTCCTGTGGGAGCTTCGATAACCCAGTGATGCCGGCATACCTCCTTGTCCTGATCGTCCCCAGACACTGGCCTGGAAGCCTGCTGTACCATACAATCCATCCCCTTTCTGTGAAAACAGAACCTAGCTCAGGGTATATGCACTGCTGAGAATATTTGGAGACACCGATAGGGGGGTTATCCCAATCAAGTTCCAAACATTTCCGCTTTGAGACCAGATACGGTATTTATGAATAATTGGATTCCTCGCAAGCCCTGAAATTCAGATTAAGGTATCTACTGCCCCCTCTGCAGGTCAAGGTATTTCCGAACAAGATTGCATGAATCTCCTTTTTTCCCCGGCATTCCTAAGTTATACTGTGATACGATAAGCCACCAGTACTCGGGCTTTGCGACTTCAACCCTTTAACCGAGTAGGAGGCTAGAGCCGAAGGTCGGTTGCAGAGATGGCCCGTCAAGGAAAAATAGGCGACAGGATAGTGCGCCGCCCTCGGCTTCGTGAGGTGTTGCCCAAGGTCGTAAAGGGTAGCCCCGTGAGGCATCCGGCCCGCCACTTCACGCCCCCATTCATTCTCTTCTACAGCTTCGGACTTCTGATAATCTTGGGAGGAGGCCTCCTCACCCTTCCCATCTCCAGTGCTAACGGCAGCTTCACGTCCGCAGACATAGCCTTCTTCACCTCCACTTCCGCAGTGACGGTCACGGGTCTCACAGTAGTCAACACGGCCACCTACTGGAGCACCTTTGGTCACGCGATAATTTTCACGCTGATGCTGGTGGGAGGGCTCGGCTTTACGACTCTTGCTACTTTCTTCCTGATAGTCCTGGGGCAGCGTATCACGCTGCCGGAACGGTTGCTGATGCGGGACACTCTGGGAGTGGACCGCCTCGGAGGGCTGGTAGCCGTGCTGCGCAATATTGTGCTGATAGTCCTGGCAATTTACGTGATTGGGATGTTGCTGATATGGTGGCGTCTGCAGGAAGCTTTCCCTGCAGGTGAAGCGCTATGGCAATCGGCTTTCCTCTCCGTGTCCGGCTTTAACAGCGCCGGCTTCTCCATATTGCCCAATGCCAGCAGTCTGGAGAACTTTTTCTCCAATACGTCTCTCCTGGCTTTCCTGGCAATTCTCATTGTCTTGGGGGGAATAAGCTGGACTGTGCTGGTAGACCTCTTCAGGCAAAGGCGCTTCTCCAGGCTAACCCTGGATACCAAGCTGGTAATTACCACCAGCCTTTTCCTGTGGGCCATTGGGGCTTTGATATTCTTCATAGCGGAGTACGACAACGAGGCCACTATCGGGACATCTTCAGTTCTGGAGAAGGGTTTCCAGTCCGTCTTTGCCTCCATAAGCGGAAGGACGGCGGGTCTAAGCACCGTTGATTTCAGCGGCGCTTCAGACCTGACCGGCCTCTTCTACCCCTTCCTTATGTTCGTAGGGGGTGCAGCAGGGTCAGTAGCGGGAGGCATAAAGGTGGCCACCCTGGCAGTAATCATCGCCGCCATCATCTCCTCCATAATGGGCAGGTTTCAAGCGGAAGCCTTCGGCAGAGAGATACCCCACTTCCAGGTCCACAGGGCGCTTACAGTGGCCGCTTTGGGAATCGTCCTGGTTTTTGCCATTTCCTTGGCCCTTACCTTCACAGAGAAAAGCAACGATATACCCTTTCTTCACCTGCTCTTTGACACTGTGTCGGCTTTTGGCACTACCGGGCTATCTACAGGTGTGCCCCCACAGCTTAGCCTGGCCGGTAAAATACTGTTTATGATAACCATGTTTGTCGGTAGACTCGGGCCTCTCACACTGGCTCTGGCATTGGCCCCAAGAGAAGAGGCTACTATATACCGTTTTGCCCAAGAAAGAGTTAAAATGGGTTGAAGGTCCAGCTAATGCTTTGCGGATAAGGGATGGAGACTCCCAATCGGAATTGATGCCGGAGGCTTGAAGACGGGATGAAGAAGCAAGTGGTTGTCATAGGGCTAGGCAGGTTCGGCTCTAATATAGCCAGAGAGCTATACCAGATGGGTCACGATGTGTTGGGCATAGACACGGAGGAAAAGGACGTGCAGGAAACGCTGGGCCACGTTACCTACGCAGTAAGGGCAGACGCTACCAATGAGGCAGTACTGAAAGAGTTGGGCGTTTCCAACTTCGACGTAGCGGTGGTTGCCATAGGGGCAGACGTGCAGGCCAGCATACTCGTGACCTACATGTTGAAAGACCTGGGCATTCCATTCGTCATTAGCAGGGCCATAAATGACCTTCATGGCAGGGCCCTTGAGGGCATAGGCGCAGATAAGATAGTGTACCCGGAGCAAGAGATGGGCAGAAGGCTGGCCC
>JAGWBG010000284.1 GCA_021296015.1 Dehalococcoidia bacterium
TGGGGGCGTCGAAATAGCCGGCGGTGATGTATTCCTTTGCCACCACGAGAAACATATCGAAAATCTCTCCTACTGGTGGCCGAATCCCCGGAGCGCCCACCAGAACGAGTTTCTTGAACTGTTGGGGGCACATGGTCGCCATCTCCGCCGCGAGCCACCCGCCCAGTGAGAAACCCACCACGTTCACTCTGCCCAGCCCCAGGTCATCCAGGGCTTCCAGATACCAGCCTGCCATGTCGCGCATGTTCATAATCCAGTCCAGGCGCTCCGATTCACCGAAGCCGGGATGGGAGGGTATGTAGAGGGTATGGTGTTGTGCCAGGGACTCGTGAAAGCGCAGCCAACCCGGGTGGCCCATCTCATCGTGAAGGATGAGCAACGGCTCCCCGGAGCCTCCCTTGACAAGCCGAAGCTTGGTTCCTGCCACCTCGACGGTCTCCTCGGTCCAGGCCCTGGAGCTTGTGGTCATCTTGACGCCTCCTCCTCAGGCCACCGGATATAGCTACGTTTGCCGGCCATGTGTACCACGTACATCACCGGTCTGCGTATGATGGGTCAAGCAGCCTGCCTCAAGTGTGACCATATTATACCAACTCAGTCTATAGCAGACTGGGTAAGTCCCATGTCACCCTGAGCGAAGCGAAGGGCCTAAAATCCTGCCGCTGCCCGCGCCGGTGTTTTGGTCTGCGGGAGGCGGATTGTCTTGATTGCATTCCTTGTTGGGAATCGTTTGAGATTCCGAACGGAGCGGAGCGAAGTGAGGAATGACGTGGATGGGGTACTCCGTTGGGAGTGACACAGAGTTGAGCCTTGAGTTGCCGTTGCGCAGAAGCCTCACCAGGGGAGAAGGTATTTTAGAAAACACCCTCTTAATCGTGAGCTCTCAGACACTGGTGGCCTGGACGCAGCTAGCCAGGTACTCCATAGCCTCGGCCTTGGACACCACGTCCCCGTACTTGCTGTCTATGTCGAACAGGTTGGCTTCGTGGGGAGCCGGGTGGCGGTCGCCCACACACTCCCTCGGTACAATGACGCGAAAGCCGTACTGCATCCCGTCTACCGCAGTGGCGCGGATACAACCGCTGGTTGAGCAGCCGGTCACAATCAAGGTATCGACTCCCTGACTGGTGAGCATCGGTGCCAGTGACGTGCCGAAGAAGGCGCTGGCGTACTGTTTGTTGATAATCACGTCCTGCGGAGCGGGTGGTAGCTCCGGGACTATATCGGCTAGGGGTTCGCCTTCGACCATTTTCCTCAGCACCGGGACCTTTCGTACGAAGACGCCCCCGTCCATCCCATGAGGTGAGTAAATGACCCGGGTGTATACCTCGAGGATGCCGTTGCGCCGGGCTATGTCCAGTAGGTCAACCGATGCGAGCACGGCGTCCACCACGCCGGAAGCGTACAGTGGCGACCCCGGCGTAGTATAAGCGTTGATGAAGTCCACTACCACAATAGCCGGTTTCTGTCCGTAGCCTACTCGTCCGTCGAATACCCCGGAATAGTTGTCCTGTAGGCTTTGCTGGCTCATTATCTAAATTCCTTTCTCAATGCCAGGGCGACCGCCGGGGCTTTTCTGAATTTCTAACATTGGTGGTAGTTCTCGTTACTTCCATGAAAGCGGGAATGGCCGGGTGAGTCCTTCGGAGCCTAATGGCCCCGGGTGCCCACGATAAATGTCGCCTGGTGCGGGCTATCTTGGCATCAGTCGGCGGCTGCTCGGGGCTAGCTCGAATCGTGGCTTTCGATGGACCTGAGAATGTGCTGCGGAAAGACGGGGTCCATTGGCGGCTCAAGGCCGGTCTCTTCGAGGCATCGGGCCTTTAGCTCTTCTATGGTGCCGCCGAAGTCGAACAGCTTGGGATCGCCCCGCTCGGCTGAAAGTCTGGTGCGAAGCTCTTCAGTCGCATTTTCGTCAACGGTCAGGTCGTCGTTGAGCACCACACCGTAGCGTTTGGCGCCCTCACGAGTAGTCAGGCCCCGCTCAACCTCCTTTGCCACCTTCGCCGCGTCCCTCTTGTAGGGGTCGCCCCAACCGCCGCCTCCCCAGGTATAGAGAATGAGAAGGTCTCCCTCGTTCACCTTTACATGGTCGCACTTGGACTGGTGGATTTCCATGGTCCCGTCCGCTCGGATAATCTCTTTGCGGCTCCTTCCACCAGGTAGACCCCCATTTACTCCCCAGGGGTAGGTGAGCCAGCGATCATCGTGGATGGATATTTCGCCCGGCTCCAGGATGCGATAGCCAATCTTGATGCCGTTGCCCCCCCGGAAGAACCCCGGGCCTCCTGAATCGGGGATTGTCTCATATATTTCCATGCGCAGGGGGAAGTAACTTTCGAGAAACT
>JAGWBG010000010.1 GCA_021296015.1 Dehalococcoidia bacterium
GAATATTGTCATTTGTAGTGGTTGAAGGAAATTGACGAAGGCGTCCTCCCATGCGTTTCTCTTTATTGGGTCTGACAAGCGACCAAAAGGGCCCTTTCTCCCTATGATATGCTTCCTCACTAGTACCACTGGGTCGTCAGGGTTGTGGGGAAAGTGTGTTTGCTTCAGGTTATCAAACTTAGGATGTAAATGCGACCTATAATATTCATCACGTATAAGGATGCCAGTCAGTCCTAAGTAGCGGTCAACAGAACTATTAGGCAAGCCATAGGTATGGTCGCCAGACTCGTCTACATACAGTCTGAATCTCAGCATATGTTCATTATACCATTTGGGGTGTGTCTAACACCTATTTTGCCCAGGCACAAACGACATAGAACAAGGGTATGCTATAATACGCCCGGAATTACCTGTACCTTGGGAGGCGACGCTATGAAACGCGCGGTGGAGTTCTACAGCGAGGGGGTCAAGCTCTGTGGCGACATCTATACACCCGATGACCTGCAAGCGGGAGAGTCACGGGCTGCCGTCCTCCTGTGCCACGGCTACACCGGCGTCAAAGACCTCTATCTGCCGGATAACGCCAGGGCGCTGAACGAGGCCGGCTACGTGGCGATGACCTTCGACTACAAGGGCTGGGGCGATAGTGATGGTCCACGCAGCCGCCTGGCCCCTTATAGCAGGGTCATGGACGTGCAGGCAGCTATGACCTTCCTCGGTATGCAACCGGAGGTGGATGCCGAGCGTATCGGGCTATATGGAACCAGCTATGGCGGTGCCACCGTCGCGTGGGTCGGGGCCGTGGACCAGAGGGCCAAGTGCATAGTCAGCGTGGTGGGCATAGGCCACGGGGCGCGGTGGATGAGCCGCGTCCGCAGGATGGACGAATGGTTCGACCTCCTGGAACGCTCCCAGGCCGACCGGGAGAAGCGGGCCACCACAGGAGAGTCGGAGATGGTAGACCGCAGTGAGATACTCCTTCCAGACCGCCAGTCGGCCGAGCTGGCCGCAGCGGCCCGCCGCAACAACCCTGCGGCAATCGGCTCCATACCCCTGGAGTACGTGGACGATACCATCGGCTTCAACCCGGAGTGGATAGTGGACAAGATTTCGCCCCGCCCTATCCTGTTCATCACCACCGATAACGACCGCCTGGTGCCCCCGGAGGAGTCGGAGCAGCTTTACGCATTGGCCAGAGACCCCAAGAAGCTGGTAATGCTCAAGGGATACGGCCACTACGAGGTCTATAAGGAGCCGGCTTTCAGTGAGGTGATGACACCGACCCTGGACTGGTACAGGCAGTACCTCCCCACTCGGTAGAGTGGCGACCACACCTTCACTGGGTAACTGCGATGGCCTCAATCTCGATTAGCAGGTCGGGACCGGCCAGGGCCTTTATCTCCACCAGGGTGCTTGCCGGATAGTCCTTCGCAAAGAACTCGGCCCGCACCTCGTGAATCGGAGCATATTGCTCCGCAACGTTGGTCACGAATACGGTCACCTTCACAATGTCGTCCATGCTGGCCCCGGCGGCTTCCAGCACCGACTTCACGTTCTCCAACGCCTGGCGGGTCTGGGCGCGGATGTCACCCTTAGCCACCTCTCCCTGGGCATTGCGCCCACCCTGGCCCGATACAAACACCATGTTACCCGCCGGGACCTTCACCCCCTGGGACATAATCCCACTGGGAACGGCAACCTTTGGAGTCGTCAGTATAGTCTTCGCCATTAACACACCTCCGGTATCAATTTCTCTCCGGTTCTACGCTATATATCAGCCCACTTCTCCCCGAAGCGCTCAACGTGGGTAATATCCGACAAGGGCTTTCGTCTCTTCCCGCCGGACTTTGCAGCTTCCGCGGGGTAGCCATAGGGCATCACAGTTACGAAGTCCATGTCCTGGGGTATCCCCAGAAGCTCCTTGACTTTCTCATGGTCGAAGCCGCCCACGAAGCATGTCCCTATACCCTCGCTCCAGGCCACCAGCAGCATATTCTCTATGAGTCTGCCAGCATCGAACTGGGGCATCCTGGCATTCTCCATCACTATGGCAATGGCAAGGGGAGCGTTAGCAATATAGGGGCCGCCGGAAGTCATGGATGCAAGCTGCGCCAGAGTGTCGCGGTCCCGGATGACTATGAAGTGCCAGGGCTGGGTGTTCCTGCGGCTGGGTGCCCACCGTCCAGCCCGCAGAATTTTCTTGATTACAGGTCCCGGGACGGGGTCTGGGGTGAAACTCCTCACGGCCACCCTCGTCCTGATAGACTGGTACACGTCCATAGCTGCGGCCTCCTGAACACGCCAGCTTCGGCAATGGTGCTCGTTATTCAAGGATACTTTACTAACTGGCCCACAGCGCCTTGTTATTAAAGCCATATAATACAACGGCTTTAATAACAAGCGATGTATTAAGGAGTCCTTTAATATCAGCAGGGTCTACAGCCCCTGCCAGCAGCGCCGTCCCTCCAGACGCACTACCCTCCCGAACCCGGGGGCCGGGAAATGTCCCGACGCAACCACGATTCCCTCGCGCTCAAGCCGCTCCATCAGGGCGCGCCGGGTAATCCGGGTCTGCTCATGGTCTATATCGGCGCGAGAGCACCAGTCGGTCTCATGCACTTGCGCCTGGTTGTGGGCCGCATCTCCCATAATCAGGCCCCTTTCACCCTGGGATGAGACCATTATGCTCATGTGACCCGGAGTATGGCCGGGCGTGGGCAACGTGGTCAGCTCGCTGGTCAGGGCGTGCTCCCCATCCATAAGCTCCATTATCCCCATCTCCTTCAACGGCAGCACACAAGTACGAGTAGTATCGAACAGGTCCAGATTCTCCGGTCTGCTGAAGAATTCCCAGTCTCCCGCGCTGACCCAGTAGTGGGCTTTGGGAAAAGTAGGCTCGTATTTGCCACCCCGGGATAGCAGGTTCCAGCCCACGTGGTCCCGGTGCAGGTGGGTCATCACAACCATGTCTATGTCCTCAGGACTCACACCACCAGCCTTGAGGTTATCGAGAAGCTCCCGCCAGGGAGTCTCGGGAGCATCCGCCGGCTTGCCTCCCATTCCAGTATCCACCAGTATGGTACGGCCGTCGGAGCGTATCAGGAACGAACCCAGGTTGAACCGCACTCCATGCTCAGGGGTGAGATAATTTTCATAGGGATTCCAGTTCTCGTTTGGGATGGACGGGAAGAAGTCGCAAAGGTCCATCTCAAGGTTCCCGTCGGTGAAAGAGGTAATCTCCACATTCCCGATAGTGACCTTGTCATTCGCCATTTCAAACCTCCTCAGACTAGATTTCCGGGGCGTAAGCCCTTCGCATCTACCTGCATTGTATGTTCAAGGATAGGCCCGGTCAATGGCTGAAGCCCGTGTTGTCGCCTTGCCACGACGATGGGTCTGGAGTAAAGTATGAAGCGACAATACCTTGCGTACTGCTATGGGTACAGGGGGCGAGTATGAGTATGGCAGATTGGCGACTGTTACTGGCCCGGGTGATGATGGTTGGGGCCTTTGCCTGCGGGATCGTTGGCCTCGTCATCGGAATCGTAGAACGGGAGTGGAGGCTAGGCGTCACCGGCTGGTTTACGGGAGGTACTCTTCTTGCCGTCCTGGCAATAGCAGTTCTGGCCGATCGTTACTTCGAGTTACGGCGACAATAGATAGAAGGAGATATGAACATGACGACCCAACGTCCCAGGGTCAGAATCATTGCCACAGGCGGCAGTATTGCAGGCATCGGGCCTGACCGTATGGACTATATCCTCTATCCCGAGGTTGGAGGGCATCTCACCATAGATGAGTCCCTGGCCCGCATCCCCGAGGTGAACGACATCGCGGAGGTCCAAGCGGAGGACATCGTCAGCGTGGGCAGCACGGCTATAGGCCCCCCGGAATGGCTGCGCATGGCCCAGCGCATCAACGGGATATTCCAAGAAGATGCTGACCTAACCGGCGTGGCAATCACACATGGAACGGCAACCCTTGAGGAAACTGCCTACTTCCTGCACCTCACGGTCAAGTCCTCCAAACCCGTGGTGGTCACCGGGGCTATGCGCCCTCCGACGGCCATAGGCACCGACGCCGACCTCAACCTTCTGGATGCCGTGCGTATCGCATCCCTGCCCGAAGCGGGCGGCAGGGGAGTGCTTACGGTGCTCAATAATGAGATTCAATGCGCCCGGGACGTTACTAAGGCCAACACCTATCGTGTGGAGACCTTCAGGCCCAACGAGTTGGGATTTCTGGGATATGCCGATTCGGACGGCCAGGTAGTCTTCTACCGCAATCCAACCCGGAAACACACCGCCGACACCCCATTCGATGTCTCAGGATTGGATTCCCTTCCCAGGGTTGACGTCGTGTACTCCTATGCAGGCTCCGACGGCCTGCTGGTGGACGCGGTGCGCCGTAACCGGTCCGACGGACTGGTACTGGCCGGGTTCGGCGGCGGTACTTTCCCGCCTGCTGTGCAGGAGGCCGGGGCTGCAGCCGTGGCAGAGGGCATCCCCGTTGTGATGGCTACACGGGCCACCGCCGGACGGGTGGTGATGACTCCCCAGAAGGAAAACCTGGGCTTCATAGTATGCGACAACCTATTACCACAGAAGGCGCGCGTACTTCTTATGATGGCCCTCACCGTCACCCGTGACCGCAAGGAGATTCAGCGTATGTTCTACGAGTTCTAGGACCGAACGGGTTCAGTTTGCCTCCCGCACACACTGCTCCAACATGTCCAGCGCCGCCTTGGCAAACACCCACATATTGGCCTCGCGGTCCGCATCACCGGTCTCCAGGGTGATGACGCGCTCAACAGGTCCGGCCACTGCGATGCAAGCATGACCTGCGGAGTCGCCGTACCGGTTCCCCGTAGGCCCACTGGCGCCGGTCTCGCTCAAACCCCAGGTCGTTCCCAGTGATTCACGCACGGTGCGAGCCTTCATCATGGCATAGGGTTCGGTACTCGCCCTCATATCTCCCATGGCATGGTCCGCCACTCCCAGCAGACCCTGCCGGGCTGTGCCTGTATACACAACCGCTCCGCCAAGATAGTAGGCCGAAGCGCCGGGGACGGCTACCAGGGCTGCTGAAATCAGCCCTCCACAAGAAGACTCGGCCACTGCAACTGTCTGTTGGTGCTGTTTCAACAGAGCGGCAACCGACGCGGCCATTGAGTTCAACAAGTTCAAGTCCGCCATAACTTCCTCCTGCCATGAACATCATTACAATCTAGCAACCGGTATCTGAGACAGTCAGGAACATTCAAGGAAGTCCCGGACCTAGTAGGAGAAGCCCTTCTATATCATCGAAATCCCTGCTGTTGTTCGTTGCCAGAGCACAGTTATGCCTCAGCGCCGTTGCAGCAATCCATGCGTCCGCATGTCCGATTTCATGCCCATGCGCCTGTCGTTGTGCTTTGACTTGGCCCCACAGCTGGCAGGTAAGGTAGTCATATTGAAGGATAGCATAACTCTTCAGACTATTCTCGAGCCGAACGATACGGGCTGCCCCCCAGCCATCTATGTATGCCCCATAGTACAACTCCGCAACGGACATGAAGGACATCGACAGGGTACTATTCAGAATAAAAGGCCTGACGAAATCACCTCTGGAATCACCCCTCAACATGAAACACAAAACGTCCGTGTCTATAAGTATGGGGCTCCCATTTAGCTGCTCCGGTGCTGTCATTCCGTTCTCGATCTCCTGATGGCTTTAAGGAATGATTCAAAGTCGGCATCCTCGGGCCACCCGCCAAATACCTGTTCCAAATCCTTGACCGGATGGACGCCCTGCTCAAATGCCAGTTCCTCGATAGTAGGAGGATTCCAGAACCGGGACGACCGTGAAGGAGCATCAACTGATTCGGACTGCACGACCCTCACCTCGCCTTCTGGGGTACTGGCAAGGAGGGATGTGAAGTCAAAGCCCCTGCGCTTTAGCTCCTCACTGCCACCCTGGTGGCGGTCGAGGATGGCGACTACCTTCACCACCGTACAGGCGGCGGCCTCCGCGGCCTCTATGGCGTGGAACAGGGATGCGCCGGTGGTGCAGGTGTCGTCAACTATGGCCACTCGGCTGCCTGGAGCCAGAGGGCCTTCCACAAGCTGTCCGGTGCCGTGGGACTTGGCATCCTTGCGCACGATGAAGGCAGGGATAGAGCTGTCGTTCAGATGGCTGGTCAGGGCAACTGCCGCTACGATTGGGTCAGCCCCCAGGGTTGGCCCTCCGATGGCCTGAGCGCCGGCCTCATTCAGGATGGGGAGGATGGCCTTGCCAATGAGGTATGCCCCCTCAGGGTCCAGGCTGAGCAAGCGGCCGTCGAAGTAATATTTGCTTTTTTGCCCCGAGGAGAGGGTAAAATCGCCGTATCTCAGCGCCCCCCTCTCCAGGGCGAGGCGAAGGAGTCGCTCTCCATCTGTCACTAGCCCATCTCCCTATCCCCATACAGGCCGTATCGGCGAATATAATGCTCCACTTCGTGTGGAACCAGATAGCGCACTGATAGGCCCAGCGACACGCGACGGCGTATCTCTGTGCCGCTTATGTCCATCAACGGCCCTTCCAGGAGTACCACATTGCCGGACCCCGACTGGTCTATCGCGCTCAGGCCATGTTTCAGACTTCCTGGCCTTGGCATCGTCACAATGGTACAAAGCCTCAGAACTTCCTCCGGCTCCTTCCACCGGTGGAACTCGTCGGAAGAGTCGCTGCCCAGGATGAAATACAGGTCGTCTTCGCCACCTAGCTCATGGCGCATTTCTCTGAGCGTGTCTACCGTGTAGGTGGGACCCGGCCGTTCAATCTCCATGGAAGACGCTCGAAAGAACGGGTTGGACGCTATGGCCATACGCACCATGTTCATACGATGATGGGCTGGCGAGAGAGCACGCCCTGACTTCATCCAGGGTTGGCCCGTGGGTATAAATAGGACCTCTTCCAGTTCCATGCTCACCCGTGCATCCTCTGCGATGAGCAGGTGTCCGACGTGGATGGGGTCGAAAGTCCCCCCGAGTATGCCTACTCTCACCACTAGAACCACTCCATATCCACGCCACCGATTCGCACCGTATCGCCGGGCTGCACCCCCATATCTTCCAAGACTTTGGCAGCGCCAACCCGTTGTAGCTCCCTCCAGAGCTGCACCATCACCCGCCAGTCTTTCATGTTGGCAAGGGGAATCAGGCGCTCCACCCTGGGAGCGTATATCTGATACACCCCGTTCTCGTAAGTCACCCTGAAAGCCTCTTTCATCCGCGGCTTGACAATAGCCGGCCCATCAGGACGTATTTTCAGGTCGTACTTGGGCAGGTCGTCCAGCGCTTCCAGTACCTTCCCCAGTAGAATGTCCACGCCTTCTCCCGTTGCGGCGGACACAAAGAACACGGGAACACCCTGGGCCTCCAGTTCTTTCCGCAGCGATGGAGATACTTGGGCAACCTCTGGTATATCAATCTTGTTTACTACCATAAACTGGGGCTTCTTGCCCATTGCAATGTCGAACGAGATTAGCTCCCTGTTTATGAGACGCCAATCTCTCAGCACATCCTCGGACATTCCGTCAAGGAGATGGAGTAGCAGGCGGGTCCGCTCGGCGTGGCGAAGGAACTCATGGCCTAGCCCGATGCCCTTATGTGCCCCCTCGATAAGGCCTGGGACTTCCATCATCACGAAGTCTTTGTTTCTCGACGACACCACCCCCAGCACGGGGTCGGTGGTGGTGAACGGGTAGGGGGCTATCTTGGGCTTGGCGGCAGAGCATACGGATAGCAAGGTGGACTTTCCGGCGTTGGGTTGCCCTATGACTCCCACGTCCGCCAGCAGCTTGAGCTCCAGAAGCAGGGTGGCACCCTCACCCTCCTCGCCCTTCTCTGCAAGTATAGGCTCCTGGTGGGTAGAAGTCGCGAAACGGGCATATCCGAACCCCCCAGAGCCACCTCGCGCGACCATCACGGGCTTCGCATCAGATATGTCGGCCAGGGCTTCCCTGCCATTGTCCCCAGTCAGCCTCCAGACCACTGTGCCGATGGGTACGGATATGAGGACGTCCTCGCCGTTGGCGCCACGCTTCTTGTTGCTGCCACCGTGGGCTGCCCGCTTGGCCCTCCAGGTGGTATGGTACTTCAGATGAAGAAGGGTGTTCAGAGAGCGATCGCCGACTATATACACGTTTCCACCCGTTCCGCCGTCCCCACCGTTCGGGCCGCCTTTAGGGACGAATTTCTCCCTGCGGAAGCTTATACAGCCATTTCCACCGCCACCTGCTCTTACTGTTATCTTTGCAATATCTATCATGAGATGTATATATTTGGTATGTGTATATAGAGTAACAGGAATAATATTAGTGTTGACTGTGTTGGTAACTACACGTGAGTGTGCTTTGTGCCGGTGTGCATTGTAACACCATTTTATCACGTCTTGCCGTGGAAAAGGCTGATGGTGAAGTGGATAAGTGGACCAGGTAGGAAAGGGGTGAATTTTTAATGGTATGCTGACTTGTGGATCCTGGAGATTTAGTGAGGTTTTTCACATGTCAGGAAGAGGTATCCACTAAAAAGGGCATGTTATCCACGAATATATGTTTCGCGCTAGCTGAAGATGGCCTCTTTGATGTCCAGAACATCCTGCCGTAGTTGGGAGTCCACGTTAATTTCGTAGTTCACTTTCCCCACGGCATTTATGACGGTGGCATGGTCCCTGTCGCCCAGGAGTCTGCCTATCTCGGTGTCCTTCATGCCAAGCGCTTCATGCAGAAGGTACATAGCCACGTGCCGCGCTCGCACGATTCCCTTTTTACGGCTTGCTCCGGTCAGGTCGTCGTTGGTGACCCGGAACTTTCTGTTGACCTCCTCCATGATTCTGTCCGGGCTTGCGGAGCGACGAGACAGGTCCGGCATAAAATCAGCAATAGCCTGGGAGGCCAGTTCAAGGGTTATGGGTCTGCCCGTTAGCTTTGCAAGGGCCGCTATTCGATTGAGGCACCCTTCCAACTCTCTGACGTTTTTCTGTACCTTCTTGGCTACGAACTCGGTGATACTGTCATCCAAGCCAAGGTCCATCTGTTCTGCCTTGGTCCGGAGTATGGCCATGCGGGTCTCAAGGTCGGGGGGCTGCACGTCGGCGATAAGGCCCCACTCGAAACGAGAGCGCAACCTGTCCTCCAGCAAGGCCAGGGCCTTTGGGGGCCGGTCCGACGTCAGGACTATCTGTCTGTTTGAGTTATGCAGGTCGTTGAAGGTGTGAAAGAAACCCTCCTGGGTCTGTTCCTTTCCGCTGATAAACTGGATGTCATCCATAAGGAGGACCTCTACGCTTCTATATTTTGCGCGAAAGTCTTCGGTGGTCCTGCCCCTTATGGCGGTGATGAACTCGTTGGTAAACTGCTCACATGTGACGTATATGAAGCTCAACCCCTCGGAAACGCATGTGTGGCCGATGGCGTGGAGGAGATGGGTCTTGCCCAATCCGACGCCCGAGTAAATGAACAGGGGGTTGTAGCTCCGTCCCGGGGCTTCAGCAACGGCCCGGGCCGCGCTGTAGGGTAGCCTGTTGGAGGGGCCGACTACAAAGCTGTTGAAATTGTACTTTCCGTTGAGCCTATATTGGGGAGTTTGAATGGTGCGGTGAGCGGGTCTCTGGTCATCGGCGACAGGCGACTCGCTGCCGTTGCTCGGCGCTGTGTTTCTAACCTGGAATTGAACCTGCAGGGGCCGGCCGGCTATCTTTTGAGCGGTGCTCTGGATGCTCTGGTACATGCGCCTCTCCAGCCACTCTATGGCGAAGGGCGTGGCCACCTCCACGGCAAGGAGATTATCGGATATGGAAACTCCCTGGGTATCTTTTAGCCAGGTCTCGTAGGTAGACGGGTTTACTTGAAGCTGCAAGTCTCCAAGGACGGCCTTCCATGTGTCTATTGCGTGAGTGTCTGCCATGGGGTGTTTCACCGGAAAAAGTTTTGATAGGCCATGAGGATAGCAGCTCTTAGGAATGTGTGCAAGGGATGATAGCCGCAATTTTTCACTTATGTCCTTGTCTGTGTCGTTTCTAGTAATTTTCTTAAATAAATATTAGAGTTTCTTTAGTACAATAGTGCATGTAGACAATCCTAACTTCGGTTGTCACTCCGAATGTCCCGTCACGTCATTCCGAGTCAGCCTGCGGTCCGCCGAAGGCTGACTCGGGGTGGCAGATTAAAAGGGACCTGACTGACGCTTGAAATTGACATCATTTCTCCGCTATTCTGTCGAAAGTCGTAGACCCGCCGGGGAGAGGCAGAATCCAGAGTTGGGGTAAGGGCGGATTCCGGCCCTTGGCCTACGCCAGGGCAGGCTCTGGGCCGGAATGACGAAGAAGGGGGGCGGAATGAATGACCGGGGAGATATGCGCTTAGTCTTCATGGGCACCCCTGCCTACGTCCTGCCAGTTCTGGAAGCCCTCCTTTCGCCGGGCTTCCAGGTAGTAGGCGTCTATACTCAGCCGGACAGACCCAGTGGTCGGGGGCGTGTCTCCGAACCTCCGCCGGTCAAGAGCTTTGCTTTGGAGCACGGCATAAGGGTGTTCCAGCCGGCGTCTTTGAGGAGGTCCGAGGTACAGTCCGAATTGGCCTCCCTCAGTCCTGACGTGATTGTTGTGGCAGCTTACGGCAAAATTCTGCCGTCGGAGGTGCTGAACATACCTCCCTACGGGTGTGTGAACGTGCATCCCTCTCTGCTGCCCCAATATCGGGGTCCTTCTCCGGTTGCTACGGCCATCCTGGAAGGGAAGGCTCATACCGGCACAACCCTAATGCTGCTGGACGAGGGAATGGACACAGGACCCATCCTGGCCGCCAGACAGGTCCCCATAGATTCAGGGACCACCACTGAAATCCTCACCCCCGTCTTGTTAGGCGTGGGGGCGGACCTTCTCAGCGAAGTCCTTCCTCTCTTGCTGAAGGGCAAGGTTACGCCTCAACCCCAGGACGACAGCCGCGCCACTGTCACCAGGAAGCTGGAGAAGAGGGACGGAGAGGTCAACTGGGGCCTTCCCGCCGAAGAAATAGAGAGCAGGCTCCGGGCTTTCACTCCCTGGCCCGGCCTGTTCACCTACTGGCAGGGAAAGATGCTCAAGATACTGTCGGCCAAGCCCCTGGCCGGAGGAGTCCCCGGAGAGCCCGGGCTTGTGGTGCCCCTTGATGGTCGGGACGTTGCCGTGGGAGTGGTGACCGGCAGAGGCATCTTCGGCCTCAAAAGTCTTCAGATGGAGGGCAGGCGCGCCGTCAACTCTGAGGAGTTTGTCAGGGGGTACGGGAACTTTCTCGGCTCGGCGCTGCCAAGCTGATCGGTGACTTACGTCTGCACTTGGTACAATACCTGCAGAACGTGGCCCTCCTCCAAGGCGGTGTACTGGGGGTTGGGCCGAGAGGGTTGATGGAGTTGGCGTCGCAGGAAGTAGGCGCACATGTCGGCTAGCTGGGTGCAGTGGGAATCTTGAGAGCAGACAAAATGGATATTTTCTAGGACGGCGCCTGTGGGTAGGTCCGTCTCGCTCTTGAGGAGCTGCTGCATCAACTGGGGACCGGCGCCTTTGCCCAGGTCGGCGATAATGGCGGCCCGTTCCTTTATCTTCCAGAGTTCTCCACTGTGCATCTCTTCCGAGGACATGAGAGCCATATTCAACTCGTCCATGTAAATGTCCAGGGAGAAAACAAGGCGGGAGAAAGCTGGTTCCCAGAGGCCTTGGTGCCGATTGTCCTCTTGTCCGTCGGATGCGTACTCCTGCTTGTCCACGTAGGCGGCAATCAGGGGTGTTTGCCTCTGTATCAGGATGTCTAGGAGGGCGTCAATGAACTGGAGGCGTCTGGTCTTCGTCCAGGAGGAGAAGAAGCCCTTTCCCTGTACTATATCGGCGGCCTGTAGCTCTGTCGGTGCGCCGGCCTCGCCAAGGCTTCTCCCAAGGTAAAGGTAGCATATTTGGGAGAACAATACCTTTATCTCGTTCCACTGGTCTTCATGGACCATCAGCCCCACGTATACGTGATGGGGTTGATTTGGGTCATTAAGGCTGGTGCCAGTATTCCCTGATTCACCCAGATAGACCAGGTACACGGTGGCCCCCCCTCTCTTTGCGCTTCTTCACCCAAATATCCGACGGGTATCCGGAGACGGGAGGACTCTCCCCTTTCGGAAGTCAGTCTTCATCTTGTTGTTCCTGCTGCTCCTCAACGGGTGCAGCCTCCGATGACTCCACTCCTGCCTCAGCCACGGCAGTGGGCGCCTCGATGCGGGCCACCACGTTCTCAGGGTCGGTGAGCAGGGTGTTGTTATCAGGTAGGGGAACGTCCCCGGCCCTTATGATGCCGTCGGGTTGGGTCAGGGAGGAGAGGTCCACGCTGAGGTCTTGTGGCATGTCCAGGGGAAGGGCCTCAATTGTCAGGGAGCGGAGCTGTTGCACCACTGTGCCGTTGACTTCTCGTGCCCCCGGAGAATCCCCAATCAGGACCAGGGAGACCTCAGCCGATACCGGTTGGGTAGCATCGGCCCTAAGAAAGTCCACGTGGAACAGAGCGCCCCTTATGGGGTCCCACTGTACCTCGCGCACGAAGGCCAGATGCTCATCCCCCTCTACCGTTATGGATATTGCAGTGCTTCCGCCGGCCTGAGCAAGCACTCTTATCAGTGTCCGGCTCTCACACTGGAGGGAGAGGGGGTCTATCCCCGGACCATAGAGATGAACGGGGATGACGCCCGCCCGTCGGAGGCTTTTCACCTTCTTGCCGAAAGTGTTTCTGGGTTGTAGTTCAAGGGTTAATCTGTCCGATACCATTGTTTCTCCTTGAGTAAAGCCTGCCTGAGTAGTAATCGCCCCTAATGATAACATTCATTGGGTCGAAAGTGAACAAGGTATATGGTGCTCTAGGGTCTTTTCAAAATTCCTTCTCCCCTGGCGGAGACCTTTGAGTAACCGTCATTCCGGTGAAAGCCGGAATCCAGGGTTAGTGTGAAGAGTGTTCCTCCCGAAGTGGCCCCACCATCATCTTGCCCTTCTCCCGCCAAGGAGACCTTTGCGCAGCCTCTTCCCCGTTTATACACTGATACACCTGATGCACATTAGCCTTTGTCCATTACCCCTAGCTTGGCTCCGTTGACATTCCTGGCTGTCGGTAGACGGGTCGGAATGACACGTCGCCCCTGACATGCCATCGAAAAGAGCAGCGGGAGGCCAACATAAAGACCCCGAATCAGATATATCTCTGATAGGGCCGGTATGGGCCTTCTGATGGTATACTATATATAGATATACTGAACAAACTGGCGTAGGAAGCAGCAATGCTCAGAGGAAGTAGATATGACCGTAGAATATACAGCTAAAGATATTCAGGTGCTTGAGGGGCTGGAAGCGGTACGGCTGCGTCCCGGCATGTACATCGGCAGCACCGACCAGCGGGGTCTCCATCATCTGGTATATGAGGTAGTGGACAACAGCGTAGACGAAGCTATGGCGGGATACTGCACCCGTGTACTGATTACTATCGAGAGCGATGGCTCGGTTAGGGTCTCGGATAATGGCCGGGGCATACCGGTAGACATACACCCCACCACCGGCAGGCCGGCGTTGGAGACTGTGATGACCACCCTGCACGCCGGCGGCAAGTTTGGAAGTGGAGCATACAAAGTTTCCGGCGGACTCCACGGCGTGGGCGCTTCCGTGGTAAACGGCCTCTCCTCTCGAATGCGGGTAGAGATCCGACGGGACGGCTTCATTTACTCCCAGTGTCACGAGAAGGGCATACCGACGTCCGACGTTATGAAGGAAGTCGGGCCCGAAGAGGAGGCGGACCGGACCGGGACTACCATTCACTATAGCCCCGATGAGACGATATTCCACGTTCTGGAATACGATTTCGATAGCCTGGTAGGCCACTTCAAGCAGGTAGCTTACCTCAATAAGGGCCTTGAGGTGAGTTTCATAAGCCACTGGCATACAAAGGAGCGGGACGGCGATATAGAGCGTTCCTACTATTTTGAGGGTGGTCTGACCGACCTGGTGAGAAGTGTGAACCGGCATAGGAAGGTGTTGCAGGAAAAGCCTTTCTACATGCTCAAGGCCGTGTATAGCACCATAGTCCAGGCTGCCATCCAATACAACGATGGCTATAATGAATCGGGCCTCGCCGTAGCCAACTGCATTCTTACCGAAGAAGGTGGCACCCACCTTACCGGGTTCCGCTCCGCCCTCACCCGTGTCATCAACGATTACGCCCGCAAGCACAACCTGGTACGGGATGACCAGTCCAACCTCCTGGGGGAGGACGTGCGAGAGGGTCTTACGGCGGTAATAAGCGTAAAGGTCACCGACCCCCAGTTTGAGGGTCAGACCAAGACCAAGCTGGGCAACACCGAGGTAAGAAGTATCGTGGAGACCTCGGTGGGAGAAGCTCTGACCCAATACCTGGAGGAGCACCCCAGCGACGCCAAGCGCATCGTGGATAACTGCGTCACCGCCCAGAAGGCGCGGGATGCAGCGAGGAAGGCCAGGGAACTGGTCATAAGGAAAAACGCCCTGGACGGCTCCTCCCTGCCGGGGAAGCTGGCCGACTGCTCAGAGCGCAACCCGGCCCGCTCGGAGATATATATCGTGGAGGGCGAGTCCGCGGGAGGCTCCGCAAAGATGGGGCGAGACAGGAGCTTCCAGGCCATCTTGCCGCTGAAGGGGAAAATCCTCAACGTGGAGCGGGTGG
>JAGWBG010000285.1:0-394 GCA_021296015.1 Dehalococcoidia bacterium
CGTTTTCCCCAGCAGGCACATAGTCACGGTACGGATACCGTTAGTCCCACCAGAGTTCACGCTCTGGTACCTGACATCCCCGCCGTACTCTGGTAACATACCAGTTACCCCTGCACAGGGAGGATAGCGCATGACTTCTGAATACGAGCATACGACTAGGCAACGCCCCTCGCAGCAGGCCCAGGGCCGCAAACGGCCCATCCTCGTCCTGCTGCTTGGCTTGGCTGCGCTAGCCTTAGCCCTGACCGCCTGTGGAGACCCGTCCAGCACCAGCGGCCCTGATGCCACTGGCGCCCCTGATGCCACCAGCGCCCTCGATGCCACTGGCGCAACGAGGGTACCGGAATGGGAAGAGACGGTCGAGTTCTCCGTGGAATGGCTAGACACTCACCTC
>JAGWBG010000285.1:778-3118 GCA_021296015.1 Dehalococcoidia bacterium
GAAAGCCGCACGTCCGGTTCGGAGGGGGGCCGACGGAAAAGTGCTCCGCTAACGCGGGATAACTCGCCGGCGGCCTACCCTACGGTCTCCAGGGCCTCCATGGGATTAACCTGGCTCAACTCTCTGGATACCAGCCGCGATCCCAGCCGTGTGGCGATCCGTCCGGCTAGTAGCGGATTCATTTGCCGGAGCATCCGGGTTATGTTCTCGGGCCCCATCAATCCCACCAGCGTATCTCTACTGGCCCTGGGCAGGGCAACAAGTATGGCCCCGATGTCGGCAGGATGAAGCCAGGTCAGGCGGGCCAGCGCCGAACGTTCATCCCCTGCTTCGATGAGGTCGCGCACCTCGCCAGCAATGGCCGACGCCTCTTCCAGTGAAATGGCTTGGGTATGCTCAGGATGATCGGTTCCCATCAGTCAAGCTCCGGAGATATAAGAGTTCAGACATGCTAAGTGGCGGGCAGGATGACACAGATGTGCTGCCGGAGAGACTTGGCTTTACATAAATTCACGACTGGAACCGAATATCCAGGCACGGTCACCCTGGGACCGCCGCGGTGCCCTTCCGGACCAAGCTATCTGATGGCCCCCTGGCTATTTGCTTAGTGACCCGCCGTACAGCGCATCATGACGGAGCATCGGGCCTTAGACCCCAACAAGGTGCGGTTCGGAGCTAATGTTGGTGGGGATGGTGATGGCCCCCGCCGGGGGCCTCTGGTGCATCTACTCAGCACCCAGGCCGGCCTGGGTGCCCGCAGCACAAGCTCCTGGTCCAAATTCTGATCATGAGGCTCTGGACCATTAACCCCAAACGGGTGGGCCATGGATCGGGGGCCTTCCATATGATTTTCACGGCCCGGAGCATCGAGCGGATCATAGCTAAATTATATCAGGGCGGTCTCTACATACTCGTAGTGCTTCAGCCATTTAGCCTGACCAGTATCTCGACCGTGGAGCAATGCGCTTCCGTTTACGGCTGACTAACAGGGTCTTCAAAGCTGTTGGTTTGGGCTAGCTCTGCCCCACATTCAATTACTATCCCGCCCGGCTAGGTCCCTTGGTGGAAGAAGTGATACATGTACCAGGTTGCATTCTCGGGGCCATCGGTGTTTGGGGCAACCTCGCAGCCATGAGCCTGGGCGAAAAGGCTCTCGCACTCCTCGGCCTTTGCTCTGCTTGTGTACTCTTCAAGCACCTCTTCCCGCTGCATCGAGTGAAACTTCCCCAAGCGCCATTCTGTCAGACGGTCTTGGGGTTTCATCGAAATTCCAACTCTACATTGCATTGCTGTTCCCCTCCGTGTCCGTAGCATGAATTTGTACTGGGTAAGTCTTGGCTGGCAGGGCCTTGAATTAAGAAGGCAGGGCTTCGGTAAGTGAGTGGACCATCCTTACAGCAGCTATCTATTTCCTAGTGCTGTCTCCATCCAGAAGACCTGCCCAAGCCGTGCTGGACAAGCACGTTCCGGCAGCCCTTTGACGTAACCGCAAGAAAACCGAGGCGGTGGCTCCGGCTATTCTCTATGCATAGGGACTATATCATCGAGGATGGTTCGATAACCCAAGGTTTTGGCAACCGGAAAATACGAATTTCACAACGATTGAGAGGGCCTTTATTTGGCTTGCCTTAGTAGAGGCCCCTGCGCTCGGGATTGGAGAAGGCTTCCTACCTCACCTCAGGGTTGCCCCTGTGTGTCTCCCGCATATTGCCGGGGTGCATACTTGCCAAAAGTCAGCTGGCTCAGTTTTGGGAAGGTTACCTTAGCTCAGGACAGAGGCCGTGATGACAGCGAGGAGTTGGAGATGAACGCAGGGATTTCCAGGACCTGCCCGGAAGACGAGTGGCAGGCCCGCGTGGACTTGGCAGACGCTTACCGTCTGACCCACCACTTCGACATGACTGCCCTAATCTACAACCACATCACTGACCGTGTTTCCGGCACGGACGACCAGTTCCTTATCAACGAGTACGGCAACACCACCTCAGCCCCCGACTTCCACGGCCACGCCTACTCCGGAGCCCTCTCCAACCTCGGTCCCGGCGCCCATGGCTACTCCTACCCCCTCTCCGACACCGGAACCCATAGCCCACCAGCTACGCTACCCATAAGCCCGGAACGGCGCAGCGGGTGTATAGGCTGCTTCCCGGCGGTTTCTCAGTTGTTCACTGACTGCTTCTGAACCGTCCGCTACAGCAGTGGCGAAATCACAGGACCGACTGACCTGTTCGAAAGGGATTCTGTATTTCAGAATGCGGCGGGCAAGTAATATAATGGTGTCCGAAGCATGCTATGGAACGACCAAGACGCACCAGCCGACCAAAGCGGACCATCGAGTCC
>JAGWBG010000286.1 GCA_021296015.1 Dehalococcoidia bacterium
CATGGCAGGTGGGGACCGTTTCACCTACGTCAACACAGAAAAGGACTGGAGCGGGACGGACATTGCCGTTAGTAGTGGCTCTGGTACGGCCTGCGCGGCCACCACCACCGCCACGACGGTCTATACGCCCCAAGGGAGCAGCGTGAGCGTGGCTTCCAATGCAATCACGGATGGCACATGGACCGCGCAGCTGGAGATCATCGAGAAGAACTCGGGGATAAACAAGCTGCTCATATCGGCCCTGCCGATCATCTCGGTGGTCGGTGTATTCGGGGTAGTCTTCATGTGGTATCGCGGGAGGCACGGGTCGATGATGGGAGGTATGTAGTGAATATGTCCAGCCCTATAACATTTATCACAGGCACGTTGACCATCGGGATCGTAATGATGGAGACGCTTGGGGGAAATATACGAATCAAATGGGAGGTGTGTAACAAATGAATATATCTAGTCCCATAGTGATGATCATAGGAACACTGATCGTCGGGATCGTAATTCTGAGCCTGGTGCCTGCGATCCTGACCGACTTCAACGCCGTATTCAACTTCTCGGAGGACTCCAACCGGAACCCGATTTTCGGGTCCGGCCTCGGTAGCTTGGTCCCCCTGATTTTGGGTTTTGTCCCCATAGTGCTGATATTGGGGCTGCTGGCCATCGGGTACGTGAAGTGGCGCGGGTCTCAGGGAGGATAACCCATGGAAGGGATATACAAGCTGTTGATTAGCGCCCTGCCGGTCATCGCCGTGGGCCGCGGGTCCATGATTGGAGGTATGTAGGCGATGGTTGCATGGATGGAGGTCATCGGGTCCAGGGTGGTGCTGGCCTTTATCGCCCTGGGCTTCCTGATTCCCGCTATACAGGCCATTTCGTCCATAGACGGCGCGATTGCGCCGGGGTGCGACCTTACAGGCGGGGAGAGGGCCGAAGCGGTGCTCTCCGGCGAAAATCAGATAGTCCTGATGGGCGAGGACGGGGGTATGTGCATAACCACCGCGTCGGACGGCGACTACAACAGCCTCCCGACTGGTACCAGCCTTACGGTTGCCGGCGGGGTGGTGACAGGCGGGACCTGGGCCGGCGCCGAGGACACCTCGACCCTGCTGAGGCTGCTTGATACGCCCCTGGCCCTGGGGTTGGGGGTAATCATGGTGTTCATCGGCGCCGGTGCGCTGATTCTACTGTAGGAGGTCGAATCAATGGCAGGAAGAAAGAAGGCGAAGACAACCGGGTGTTACAGGGCCGTTGGGACGCTGGGCGGCAAGAAAATCTACAAGAAGGTGACAAGACGCCGGAGGAGTAGATAGACGATGAGAGGCAAGAAAAAGGAGGCAGCCGTCAAACTACGCCGAGTCGGTAGCTATCAGGGGAAATCGGTATACCAGCGAGTCGGCGGACGGAAACGTCGGAAGAGTCGGTAGGGAGTTAAGGATGCCGAAGGCAGGACGGAAGAAATCCACATCGCCAAGGGCGAAGGCGGAAGCAAGGCGCTGCTGGCTATAGGATGGACCATACCCTACTTCGACAGGGTAGCCCCCGTCAATGGCGGCCCTGGGCCGCTTGGGAAGGTCCCTACTCCTAGCAAAGTCAAGTACACCTGTCCAAGCTGCAAGATTAACGCTTGGGGCAAACCTGGCCTCAACATCGGATGCCTTCAATGTAGCCAGGTAATGGTCAGGTGCGGACAATAGTTATTATGTCAACCATGATTAGGCACAAATCGGGTCTTGCTCTAATTTTGACGGATTCCTATCGCCGGGGATATTACGAATACAGCACTAAAATCTCAGCACTTTTCTACGGATTCCCATCAAAATTAGAAGCTTCAGATGACGGGGTTTCGTAATGTTGGAGGGCTGTGTGAAAAATGAGGTTTTCGAGTGTAGCAACTGCGGAGATTGGGTTGCATGGAAAGACCTAACCCTTGACCAAAGGGGACACCTCGCCCCCCTGGGTCAGCGCACAGGAGCATTGTAGACTCCAAGTAGTGTAGAAGTGAGAACGCACACTCCAAAGATAAGGACATGATGAACATCCGACAAGCAAGCATCATAGGCGCGGGGGTCACGGCCTTGGTCGTGGTCCTCATCGCCCTGGTCAGCCTCTCCACAGGGTATCTGGCCGATGTGTTCACCGACTCCAGCAACCCCGTACAGGCCCGGGTGGACCTGACCGGAGGCCAGGTGACTGACTTCGTTCTCCAGGACGAAGGGGTGAATGTTAT
This sequence comes from Dehalococcoidia bacterium, assembly GCA_021296015.1. Classification (GTDB taxonomy): domain Bacteria; phylum Chloroflexota; class Dehalococcoidia; order Lucifugimonadales; family JAGWBF01; genus JAGWBG01. The sequence continues at coordinate 2,222 of JAGWBG010000286.1, forward strand.
AGCCTCTCCCGCGACTATGGACTTTAGAGGGGCCGAGGTTAAGGCAACAGGGGACGGCTCTTTCGCGACGGTGACAATCACCGGAAGGACGGTCCCCAGTGGCACCGAGGTGTTGA
>JAGWBG010000011.1 GCA_021296015.1 Dehalococcoidia bacterium
ATGCCGTAGCAGAGGTTGGCATCCATGGAGGAGCCCAGGGGCATCCCGGCCACCAGACGACCTCCGCTGATGCAGTCCAACATTCCGTACTCTTCGGCGATCCGTATAGGGGGGTTGGTCGTCGGGAGGGTTGCGCCCATCTGGACGATTGCCACGTCCATGTCGCTGGTGGCGCGGGCCAGAGCCGACCCCATCAAATTCGGGCCGGGCATAAAGCCATAGGCGTTCTGGTGGTGCTCGTTGACGCAAATGCCGTCCAACCCGGACATGGCGGCATAGGTGAGCTCGTCCAGGGTCCAGTTGTAATATTGCCCGTCCCTCTCCGGGTCCGCTAGCTCCCACCAGGGCGGGTCTACCCATATAGAATGATAGCGCTGCTCGAAGTCGTCAGGAAGCTCCCGGTGTGGCATCAGGTGAAACATCGAAATCTTCATTGTCGCTCTCCTCCGCCCTCTAGCCTGAACCCCAGAAAAGCGCATATATGGGCATAATCAGGCCGGCACTGTAGCTGGATTATACCAGTGGATATTTCCCATTACAACACAACAAGAATTTGGAAAGGGTCAGGGTAGGGTCTTTAGGCTCTCGGAAGGACGGCACCAAGGTTGCCATTCCAAGCACCCCAATCGTTATTCCGAGCGTGGCGGGAATCCACAATCCCTCGGTATCAAAACGGCGCGAATAACAAGGGCTTTTAGGCCCCTCGCTCCACTCCGGGTGGCAGCAAAAGCTGCCTGCGCCCCGTCAGCCAGAGTCACAACCGAAAGGCCCTGGTCTGAACGGTCACGCCAATCCAAACTAATTTGAAACTGAATCAATGCCGACTCGTCAGTGGCATTGACAGCATCGGCGAGTATCGTTACACTTGTTTTCGTCAAGGTTCTCCCGAACCCTACCCTCATAAGGAAGAACCCGGCGGAATTAGGAGGAGGTATCCATGACGACCGAGCAGAAGACCAAACACCAGGAGAAATTGGAAATCTACTGGTTCTCGGAGCAGCCCAACGGCTACGTTACTGAGGACGTCATCGCGCCCTACCCTTCCGGGAAGCTGGACTTTCCCAACACCTATTTCGATCCCCAGAAGGCCCACGTACTGTACAATCAGTACCACGAGCAATACGCCCTCGCCGATGAGGTGGGTTTCGATGGCATTATGACCAACGAGCACCACGCCAACTTTGGGTGTATGAAACCCTCGGCGAATCTGGATGCCGCCGTCATCAGCAAGGTCACCAAGAGGACGAAAATAGCTATCCTGGGCAACATTATCGCCGTCAATGACCCGGTGAGGATGGCCGAAGAGATAGCCATGCTAGACTGCTACTCCGGAGGGAGAATAGTCTCCGGGTTCGTCCGGGGCACGGCGGTGGAGACCCTTCTCGCCGGCATAGACCCCACCGAGAACCGGGAACGCTTCGAGGAAGCCCACGACCTTATCATCAAGTGCTGGACGGAACCCGGCCCCTTCAGATTTGAAGGGAAGTATTACCAGTACAGAGTGGTCAACCCCTGGGTAGTGCCCATCCAGAAGCCCCGGCCGGACATCTGGTTCCCCGGCTCCGGCAGCCCCGAGAGCGTGGTGTGGGCAGCCACCCACGGCCACGCCTACATGAACCTGGGAGCGCTGCTGGACACCACCTACTGGTTGAGGCAGATTTACATAGATACGGCCCGTGAGACCGGGTTCGACCCGGGGCCGGAGCACTTCGGCTACCTCCTGAAGGCGCTGGTGGCTGATACCGACGAGAACGCCGAGGAGCTTGGACGCAATTACATGTGGAACACCCAACACCGCTTCAGGGGACCCAGAGAACACAATGACCCCCCCGGATACCAGTCCCGGGAGGCAATCAAGGTGAAGGCGGCAAGGCCCAACCAGGTCTCCGGGATTTCCGGAGGAAAAGAGTTGACCTACGACCGTCTCAGGGCGCTTAACCACATCATAGTGGGGAACCCCGATACCGTCACCAGAAAGCTGACGGAAATCGTGGAGGGCCTCAACCCGGGTTATGTGCATATCTACGGCAATGAGGGGCCAATGTCCCACGAGGACTCGATGCGCTCCATCGAGTTGCTGGGCAAAGAGGTGATACCGGCCTTGCACGAGATTAAGCTGCAACCCTACGAGTAGGCCGGGTTCCTCCAAAGGCCGCAGCGCAGAACAGGATTCCAGTCAGACGATGGCCCCACTCCGAAGGATATATCCCCTCGGAGTGGGGCAAATACTTTCTGAAAGGATGAGGGAGATGGAAGGAAGGTTCTCCAGGAGCTTGCTTTATGTGCTCACCAACTGCAAAGACCCGTCCCAGGATGCCCAGTTCAACGAGTGGTACAATCACACCCACCTGCCCGACGTGGTCAACTCCGGCCTGTTACAGAACCCCATACGCTTTGTCAAAGCCACCGACTCTCCTGATGACCAGCAGCCCCGTTACCTGGCGACCTACGAGAGCGACAGCGATGACCCGGCCAGGCTAATGGACGAGGTTACGAAGATGGCCGTCCGGCTGGATGAGCTGGGCCGGGTGCATCCGGCCATTGACGTTGCATTCGTCGGGATGTTGCGGCGCATCGAGGGCGGCTACTGGTCCCGATCCTGCAATCACAAGGTCAATGGGGTGATGGCAGTGTTCACCAACTGCTCAGACCCTTCCCGGGATGAAGAGTTCAACCACTGGTTTAACGACAATCACGAGTCCGACATCCTGAGCACCGGCGGTTTCAACGCAGACTACCGCTACGAGGACATCAACCCCCAGCCGGACCGGGGAAAGTATCTGGCTTTATACGAGTCGGGAATAGACCCCCTGAAGGCGGAGGAGATGATGGATGCCCACAGGGAGTGGTTCGTACAGAACAACCGGCGCACGGACCTCTCCCGTCCTGTGAGCCGTACAGTATACCGTCGCATCCGTCCTCCGGTCTAGCAGCCCCGGCAGCGAAGACTGTAAAAGGGTCCCAACTGCAGGCAAGAAGGAGGGTATGACCGATGCCGGTTAACTCCAGCTATGTGTTCATAGCCAGCATGGACGTGGAGCCAGACAAGGAGGAGGAGTTCAACGACGTTTACGATAGTGAACATATTCCTCTTATAAAAACCGTCCCTGGAGTGCTATCCGTAGCCCGGTTCCAGATGGACGAGCTAACACTGATATTGGGTGGGGAGAGGCGGACCATACGGATAGAGAATGAACCCAAGTACACCGCCATGTATGAGGTGGAAAGCCCGCATGTCCTGACCAGTGATGCCTGGGGCGCGGCTGTGGACAGTGGCAGGTGGCCTGAGAACGTGCGTCCGTATACCAAAAACAGGCGACACGTTCTGCTCAAGCGTATGAGTCCCTAGATTCCTAGCTGCGCTCGGAATGACAGTGACATCATCGTTCGCCGCGGTAAAGTAGTCCCCTACTTCCGGGTGTTTGGAGCAGCATTACCTCCGGAAGCAGTCCTCTAGGGGATGAGAAGGAGTTTGCCGGTGGTATTGCGACTCTCCATCTGGCGGTGAGCTTCTGCCGCATCGGCCAATGGGAAGGTCCCGCCGATGCGCAGCTTTAGCTCTCCCGAAGCGATCCAGTCGAACACCTCTCCGGCCCGCCGCAGAAGTTCCTCTCTATCGGCGATGTAGTGAGGCAGGCCCGGTCTGGTCAGGAACACCGACTTCTCAGCCAGCCTTTCTTCTGACACCGCAGTCACGGGCCCGCTGGCATGACCGTACAGCGCCAGGCACCCCCGGGGGGCCAGGCAGTTGAGGCTTTTATCAAAGGTGGTCCTGCCCACCGAGTCGTAGACTACCTGGACGCCCCGCCCATCGGTAGCTTTGTTGACCTCCTCCTCAAAGTCCTCACGCGTATATATGATGGTCCTGTCGGATCCCGCTTCCTGGGCCAGTGCCGCTTTCTCATCCGTTGAGACGGTGGCGAAGACGTATGCTCCGGCCCGCTTGGCCATCTGGATCAGCAGCAGTCCGGTCCCGCCGGCCCCTGCGTGGACCACGCACGAGTCACCGGGCTTTAGCGGATAGGTGCTGTAGGCCAGGTAGTGGGCGGTCATCCCCTGGACCAGTGCGGCGGCGCCCGCTCGCACGTCCAGTCTATCGGGCAACTTGACCACCTTGTCTGCGGGAACCGCCGACCGCTCCGCATAAGACCCCATTGCACCCCAGTAGCAGGCGACTCTATCGCCCCCTCTCAAGTCCGTCACGCCGTCACCGACGGCGGATACCACACCCGCCGCCTCAATACCCAGTGTTAGGGGAATGCTCCGAGGCGGATTGACGCCCGACCGGGTGTTTACGTCGGTGATATTGACGCCGACAGCCTGAATATCAATGACCACCTGGCCGGGCGCCGGACTAGGGTCTGGAAGGTCCTCAAATATCAGAACCTCCGGGCCTCCCACTTCATGGATCCGAATGGCCTTCATCCTGGCCCCTCTTCTTTTCATATTCCCTTGGGTCAATCGGCGGATTTCATGGAGGAGTTATCACTCCTCCATGTCATATACTAGTGGCGAATACTTACTTCCACTCCTCGTCGGGGGGCCAGATGTTGTAGCTGCCTCTGGCCGCCCCTTGTATCCCCTCGTCACGCCAGTCCTTCACGGTATCCCGCCACTTGATGAAATGAGGCGCTTGGGTATGGGCCTGGAAAGCCGCCTCGTCGGTGTAGACCTCGTAGAGCCATATCCTGTTGGGGTCGCCGGCATCCTGGATAACGTCAAACCTCAGACATCCTGGCTCGTCGTTTACCGAGCCGCGAGCATCGTCCAGCAGGGCGCTGATAAACTCATCCTTGTGTCCAGGTTTGATTTGCAGGGGTGCTACTATAACGTACATGTTTCCTCCTTCGGCGGGTCGTAGACCCTCCTATCCAGCCATGTTCCTTCTCCCACGTCGAGGCCGAGGGTCATTTTCTCAAGGGGATTGATCGGTCGTTTACGCGGCGTGCTGCGGTGTAGCGGAGAAGCGGGAGTCCATGGCCAGGAACTCCGACATTCCCACGGTATTGAATAGCTCTGCAGGGCTGACCATGTTGTCCAGCAGGTGTTCGGTAGTCCCGCGTTCCTTCAGGTCCCTCATCACGTCGGTAATTACCTTGCACACGGTAAACATAGCGCTGCCGGGGAAAATCACAATCTTGAACCCTAGCCGCTCAAGCTCAGCCGCAGGAATGAGGGGGGATTTCCCCTTCTCCACGTAGTTATAGAGCAAGGGTACATCGAACTCCCGTGTCACCATCTCTATCTCGTCGGGCGTGCGTAGCGCCTCTATAAACAACACGTCTGCGCCGGCTTTCACGTACTTCTCGCATCGGGACAAAGTATCGTCAATCCCGGTGACCGCCAGAGCATCGGTGCGAACGATAATCACGAAGTCATCGTCGGTGCGGGCCTCCACCGCCGCACGGATTTTCATCGCCATCTCATCTCCGCTGATGACCTCTTTGTTGTCCAGATGCCCGCAGCGCTTGGGAATATCCTGGTCCTCGATGTGAAGGGCTGCTACCCCGGCCCTTTCGTACTGGCGCACGGTGCGGTGGATATTGAGGGTCCCGCCGTAGCCCGTGTCGGCGTCGGCGATAATCGGCACGTCTATCGTGGCGGCGATGTTGGCCGCATTGGTGACCATCTCCGTCATGGTGGCCATACCGAGGTCGGGCAGTCCGACCTGAGTCACGGAAGTGCCGCTCCCGGTCATGTAGACCGCCGGGAATCCCACTCCCTCGATAATCTTGGCCGTCAGACAATCGTAGGCCCCGGGTGCGACGATAATCCCCGGTTCCTGGAGAAGCTGCCGTAGCTTTGTGGTCGGTCTCATTGCGCCTCCTTTGGTTAGGAGTGATTCGTATGCCATACCCACTGATATACAACAACGAGTGTAGTGGCAACCCACAGGGTCGTCAAGCACCGTGTCAAGACGAGCCTTCGGTTGACGCCACTAGCGCTCATTGATATACTCCCACAAATTGGGACAGGCGTGAACATCTCCCCTGGCTGAACACCCGAAACCCGGACGCAGGGGGTGCTATGAAGGCAATAGAATCGTCCACCAACCCCTTCGGCGGAGTAATTCCCAATCCCGACGCATTGGTTGCCGAGCCCAGGGATTTCAGCGTGCAGCTCCAACACTCCCTGACAGTCTGGAATGAGGAAGGCTTCAAGGTAGTATGGCTGGAAATACCAATCTCTAGGTCCGGTCTTGTGCCCGTGGCCGTGGAAGCGGGGTTCACCTACCACCATGCCACCGAAGATTATGTGATGCTCACCCGGCGGCTGATGGAGGAGGCCTACATACCGCCCTACGCCACCCACTATGTAGGAGTGGGCGGTGTCGTGTTGAATCCTGCACGGGAGCTTCTGGTGGTGTCCGAGAAGTACCGCATGACGGGTCGAGGCCCGTCTTACAAGCTGCCGGGAGGGGCCTTGCATCCCGGTGAGCATCTTGTGGATGGCCTTACTCGGGAAATCCTGGAGGAGACGGGTGTCAGGACCAGGTTCGAGTCCCTCGTATGTTTCCGCCACTGGCACGGGTACAGGTACGGCAAGTCGGACATTTATTTCGTCTGCCGTCTCTCGCCGTTGACCGGAGAAATCTCCATGCAGGAAGATGAGATAGAAGAGTGCCTGTGGATGCCCGTCGAGGAATTTCTGAACGGGCAATCTATTCACTCCTTTAACAAGAGCATCGTCCGCGCCGCCCTGGAAAGCCCGGGGGTGGTGCCGGCCACCATAGAAGGGTATGGCGACGAGAGAAAGTACGAGTTCTTTATGCCCCACCAGGTTGTCTAGGACTCGCCTTGTAGTTGGAGGTAGCTATGAAGTTAGGATTCGTCGGACTGGGAATCATGGGTGGAAGCATGGCCTATAATGCCCTCCAGGGAGGCCATGAGATGGTGGTGCACGACCTCCGGCGAGAGGCGGCCACTCCCCATCTGGAGGCCGGGGCCACCTGGGCGGATACGCCACGACAGGTGGCAGAGGCCAGCGACATCGTGTTTACCTCGTTGCCCGGCCCCACCGAGGTTGAGGCAGTGGCCCTGGGTGAGGACGGCCTCGGCCAGGGTCTGAGCGAGGGAAAAGTCTATTTCGACCTGAGCACCAACTCTCCTTCTTCCATTCGGCGCATCCACCAGACCCTCTCCACTCGTGGCATCCACGTGCTGGACGCTCCGGTCAGCGGGGGGCCTCGAGGCGCTCGCACCAGGAATCTGGCCGTATGGGTGGGTGGCGACAGGGAAGTCTACGAGCGGTGCAAGACGGTACTGGACTCCATCGGGGACAAGGTATATTACGTCGGACCCATCGGCTGTGGTGCTATCGCCAAGCTGGTACACAACTGCACCGGATACGTTGTCCAATGCGCTCTGGCAGAGGTCTTCACTATGGGTGTCAAAGCCGGGGTGGAGCCGATGGCGCTGTGGCAGGCGGTACGCCGGGGTGCCCAGGGTCGGCGTGGCACCTTTGAAGGGCTGGCGGAGCATCTGCTGCCGGGAAAGTTCGATCCCCCTGATTTCGCCCTGCGCCTGGCCCGGAAGGACGTAGACCTGGCAGTGGCGGTGGGCCGGGAGTATGATGTGCCCATGCGATTGGCGAACCTGGCCCTGCAAGAGCTTACCGAGGCCCTTAACCGGGGCTGGGGCGACCGGGACTCACGGGCGGCCATGCTGCTACAGGAGGAGCGGGCTAACGTGGAAGTGAGAGTCCCGGAAGACATCCTTCAACGGGCGCTGGAGGATGAACGTTCCGCATGATGAAAATAATAATGAGAAGGAGGTGGACTCATGGCTCAGATTAAGGGAGGACAGGCGGTTGTTGAGTCCCTGCTTGCCCAGGGTGTGGATACAGTGTTTGGAATAATTTCATTCCACATGATGGAAATCTACGATGCCCTGTACGACCACAGGGACGCTATCCGGTTCATAAGCACCCGTCACGAGCACGCCGCAGCCCTCATGGCTGACGGCTACGCCCGGGTCACGGGTAAGCCCGGTGTCTGCCTGACCAGCACCGGTCCCGGCGCTGCCAACTCCGTTAGCGGCATGGGCGAGGCTTACTTCAGTTCCTCTCCGGTGCTGAACATCACCAGCACCGCCGAAGAGGCCATATATGGCCGGGGACTGGGTGCAGCCCACGAGACCAAGGACCAGCTTGGCATGTTCACGGCTGTGACCCAGTCCAACCACCACGTCAGCCAGCCGGAGGCAATTCCGGACCGTCTTTACGAAGCCTTCGAGCGGTTCCAGACCCGCCGCCCCCGGCCCATCGAGATTGAAATCCCGGTGGATGTCCAGGGCCAGGTTGCCGACATGGAGATACCTCAGTTGACCCAGTTTACACCTCCGGGGGCAGACCCGGCGTCCGTGGAGCGGGCAGCCCAGCTTCTCCTCTCCGGCAAGAGGATTGCGGTCCTGGTCGGGAACGGGGTCCAGCGCTCCGGCGCATCCAATGAGTTGGTGCGGCTGGCGGAAACACTGGGCATCCCCGTGTTCTCCACCCCATCGGGCAAGGGCGCTATGTCCGACGAGAACCCCCTTTACTTGGGCGTCTACGGGAACAGGCCCGGCTGGACGCCAAGCCCTAAACAGAACCCCCTGCAGGGCTTTCTGGACAGCCTTGACACGGTGCTGGTGGTAGGCTCAAGCCTCTCCCAGTCCAGGGCCAGGGGTGCGGGCCTTCGGCTGCCACCCAACATTATTCACGTGGACATTGATAGTGAGTCCATAGGCAAGAACTATGAGACCTCAGTGGGGGGGGTTGGCGATGCAGGTGCGGGCTTGGCGCAGATTAACGCCGCCATAGAGGGCAAGTCGTCCCAGATTACGGCCGGGTTCGGCCAGGAAGTGCGGGAACTGAAGGGGAACATATCCGACTTCTGGTGGGAGATGATGCCCAACGAGATGAAGACGATGGAGGCTATCCGTAGCGTTGTGGAACGGGACGCCGTCTTTATCGGCGACTCCGCCTCTGCCGTTTACCGGGGTGCCTCCTACTGCCTTAACATGTATGAGCCAAGGACCTACATGACACCCCTATGGTCCGGCCTGGGATTCGGCTTCCCCGCTGCCGTAGGTGCCAAGGCGGGACTCCCCGACCGACAGGTTATATGCCTGACGGGGGACGGAGGATTCCAGTTCAACATCCAGGAGATAGGAACCTGTGTCCAGTACGGGCTGAGTCCGGTGGTGATTATATTCAACGACAACGCCTGGGGGGTGCTGAAGGACATGCAGAAGGCCTATTACAAGAGCCGGTACATGGCCGTTGACCTGCAAAACCCCGACTTTGTCAAGCTGGCCGAGTCCTACGGGGCCAACGGCGTGCGAGTTGATTCGCTAAAGGAGTTGGCACCGGCCCTGGAGGCGGCTCTCCATGCTGGCACTGTCACCCTTATAGACGTGCAGACCCCCGGCGGCATCGAGAACTTCGCCTGAACCGCGGATGCTATGACATTCCTCGAGAGCGCCCCCGCCATGTCATTCCGAATCCGCCGGAGCGGATGAGGAATCTAAGAGCCTGCTCCGAAAGGCGTAGTCCCTGGATTCCTCGCTGCGCTCGGAATGACGAAGGTTAAGCAAATATGTCCAAAAACAGGCATCTATCGCCTACGGTCCCCGCTTTGGCAGGGGTGACAACGGGCAAGTGACCGGATTTACTCACCCTCCCACAGGGTTTCCAGTATCTTGCCGGGACTCATGGGTAGCTCCCCCATCCGTACCCCGATGGCGTCGTGTATGGCGTTGGCGATGGCGGGGAGCGGTGGCACGATGGGCACCTCGCCCACGCCCCTGGCACCGTAGGGGTGTCCGGGGTTCGCCACCTCGACGATTACCGTGTCTATCATTGGCACGTCAAGACTGGTAGGCATACGGTAGTCCAGGAAGCTGGAGTTAGCCATCTCTCCCTTGTCGTTATAGAAATACTCTTCATTCAGCGCCCACCCGATGCCCTGGACGGCGCCTCCCTGCATCTGCCCCTCGACGTAGCTGGGGTGGATGGCCTTGCCTGCGTCCTGCACGGTGGTATACCTCAGCACGTCTACCTTCCCTGTGTCGGGGTCAACCTCCACGTCCACTATGGCGGTGGCGAAGGCTCCTCCCACGCCGGAAGGCTCTACGTTGGAGCTTGCGGAGATTGGGCCGCCGGTCTGGAGCAGCTTGCCCGCCAACTCCTTGAAGGTCATTCTCAACTCGGGGTCCGATTTGTGGGTCAGAACGCCGCCGTCATACTCTACGTCGTCTATGGAGGCCTCCCATACGATAGCCGCTCGCTCTATCAGCTTTCTTTTCACTTCTTGAGCAGCCTCGTAGGCAGCCCAACCCGTGGCAAAGGCCGTCCGGCTTCCACCTGTAACGTTGGTATAACCCACCGAGTCCGTATCTACCACCGAGGGATGGACGTCTTCTGCGGAAATGCCCAGGACCTCCGCCGCCTGCATGGCAACGGCTACCCGCGTCCCGCCGATGTCTGTAGACCCTTCCACCAAGGTAACCGTTCCGTCGGTGTTGACGCTCATATTGCAACTGGACTGAAGCCCCACGTTGAACCAGAAACCCGTGGCCATACCCCGACCCCGGTTAGGGCCTTCCAGGGGTGCCGAATAATGGGGATGGTTCTTGGTTGCCTCCAGGACTTCCATGAAGCCTATGCGAGGAAATACCGGCCCGTCAATGCGGCGCGTGCCCTCTTTGGCGGCGTTGCGCAATCTGAACTCAATGGGATCCATCCCGATTTTTTCGCAGATTTCGTCTATCACCGTCTCGGCGGAAAAGGCCGCGTTAGGAGCGCCCGGTGCCCTGTAAGCGGCGGTCTTGGGCTTGTTGACCACAACATCGTACCCGTCAATGAGCCCGTTCTCGATTTCGTATGGAGCGAAAACACACATAGTGCCGGCCCCTATGAGAGACCCGGGGTAGGCTCCCGCCTCATAGGCCATGTGAGCTTGGGCAGCGGTTATACGGCCATCCTTGGTTGCCCCCATCTTGAGCTTGACGTAGGAACCGCTGGTGGGTCCGGTGCTCTCGAAGACCTCTGCGCGGCTCATTACCAGCTTGACCGGTCGGGCCGTCTTGCGGGAGAGCAGGGCGGCCAGCGGCTCCAGGTAGACGGGTATCTTTCCTCCGAAACCGCCGCCTATCTCCATAGGCACGACTTTAATGCTCGACTCAGGAATTCTCAGGACCTCCGCCACTGTGGACCTCACGACAAATGATCCCTGTGTGCTGCACCAGATGGTCAGCTTCCCGTCGGAGTTCCACAGGGCAGTGGCATTGTGAGGCTCTATGTAGCCCTGATGCACGGTCGCCATGTGGTACTCACGTTCCACAACCACATCAGCTTCCTGGAACCCCTTCTCCACGTCCCCCACCTGAAACCGGAGGTGGTTGGCGACGTTGCTGGCTTTGTCCGACTTCTCGCCCAGGAACGAAGTGAACAGATCATTGTGGAGCAGGGTCGCATCGTCTTTCATGGCATCCTGTGTGTTGAGAACCGGCGGCAGGACTTCGTACTCCACGTCTATCAGGGCCAGAGCTTCTTCGGCCTCGTGGGGGCTGGTGGCTGCTACGGCAGCGACCGCATGGCCTTTGTAGAGGGCCTTGTCCAATGCCAGAATGTTGTTGCTGACATACTTCAGGTTTGCTGCGCTTTCGCCGAAATCGGCTATCTTATCGGGAGCATAGGGGAGGTCCTTTGCCGTTACGACGGCCTTGACCCCCGGATGGGCCAGGGCCTTGCTAACGTCTATGGACTTGACGCGGGCATGTGCATGGGGACTCCTGAGTACCTTGCCGTGTAGAAGCCCCGCCATCTCAAAGTCGGCTCCGTAGGGGGCACGCCCCGTGACCTTGTCGGTCCCGTCGTGTCGGATGGGTCTTGTGCCGACCACGTTGTATTCCTGGGTTGACAGCACCACGTTAGAAGAAGAGTCCATTAGCCTTTCACCTCCGTCGTGTTGGCAGCGCCTATCGCCGTTAGCTAGTACGATGCAGGAATGTCCTACCTACAACCTAAAATTGACAGGCGGGAATCACGTATTCCCGACGGGAGCGAGTATAGCATCGGCCTCCAGGGCCGTCAACCGTGCCTGGAGCCTCACAAATAAGGAGAAAGACTCTTCATAAACAAGTCTTACTTTATCTACTTCGTTTACTTTGTCTGCTACCCGACATGTGAAAAAGTAGAACTTGTTTGGGTTTGACACCTTTACGCAGCCCTATGTATACTTACGTTCAATCAGGGCCTCACCCATTTGGGTATCTATACAAATACGATGATAAGCCCATCGGAAGAAGGAACATCCGTCGGACTCTTTTGGATAAGGTAGTAGTACATGAATGAGAGTGGGCTGGCCCTTGAGGGGCTTCGGGTCGTTGAGTATGGAAGCCACGTGGCAGGCCCCTATTGCTCAAAGCTACTGGCCGATGGTGGCGCTCGTGTTGTCAAGGTGGAGCCGCC
>JAGWBG010000287.1 GCA_021296015.1 Dehalococcoidia bacterium
TGGACCGTCGCATTCCGGATCAAAGAACTCTGCGGCGGGAGGCCGCAGCGTGGCAGGACCGGCGCAATCAAGAGGCCACAAAAGTAGACTGGCGCTTTACCACCGCAGATGCTCGCATAAAATTGAAGTCTTTATATCCATCAATCCAAAACTGATGGACTACTATGGCGATTCTCAAACGCGAAGAAGTCCTGGACGACTGGGGAACCCTCATTAGCGGAGCCAACGGCAAAGCCGAGGAGGCGTTCACCGCAACCAGAGACCTCATTGCCGAGACCAAGGCCCCCAATGTGGCTGTAGAGCGAAGGGAGATGGCGCCAGGCATAATCCGAGGGCTGTTTGGAACCAAGCGAGAATTCCTTGTGGTGAGAGAAACAGGGAGCCGTAGACTGTACTTGAACGCGGGGGACTATGGCACGAACCTGGCCGTGGACTGGTATCTCATGTACCGCTCAGGGTGGCTTATCCAGGTGCTGGCGTTGCTGTCAGCAATCCCACTTATCGGCTTGCTCTTTTTCCCTTTCGCAGCAATTGCCGCCTTTGGTCAGAGAGCAAGAGAGCGAAGAGGCAGTCTTGACCTTGACCTCTTTGATACACAAGACCTCAGGACCTACGTGACCAATGCTCACCACTGTCTTTTGGTAGCTGTGGACGAGGTAATGGTCAGCTTGAACCAAGACCCCTCCAAGCTGGACCGAAAGTCCCGAGGATTCCTGGGCATTTGCTAAGGGGTGCGTAATGAAGCTCGTTGACTGGCTGTTTGGCAATAGGGACCCCCTCCCAGAAGAGATGACTCCTCAGAGTGTATCTGCCGACCTCAATCGCTACGCCCCCGATACGGATGATTGCTACGAAGACATCCCCCAACGCCCTTGACCTCGGTTGGTATTTTTCAGAGGACAAACAAGAAATCCAGATGGCCAAGGTGCGGCAAGAGAACAGAGCTACCCACCTTTACGTGATTGGAGCTACTGGCGCTGGCAAGACCAAGTTCCTAGAGTTCTTGATCTAACAGGATATTAACCAACGCCAGGGCTTTGCGGTGATAGACCCTCACGGTGACCTGGTGGAAGACACCAAGAGCTTTCTTGCCAGCTTTGCGGCGCACGAACGCGAAGAGATACTTGAGCGAGTTGTAGTCGTGGACCCCACCGACCCAAAGTACACTGTCGGTTTCAATCCTTTAGAGTCGCTTCCAGGAGTTTCGGCAGCAGAACAAGCCCAAGAACTCAATCTGCCTTTAGGAAGATATGGGCAGATTCATGGGCACTCGTATGGAAGACCTGCTGCGAAACTCCCTCATAGCCCTCGGTGAAGCATGTCTCACTCTTGTAGAACTGCCTCGGTTCCTCACTGTGCAACCCTTCAGAAGGCAGGTTCTCTTGCAGGTAAGTCACCCTATCGTGAGGGATTACTTTGAGAGATTCGATACCCTCACGGACCGGGCTAGAGTCACGTGGGTTGAACCTGTGACCAACAAGACTAATGCTCTGCTAGCTGACCAGCGTGTGGCGCAGCTCTTCGCATCCCGAAAGAGCACATTCCAACTCCGAGAAATCATGGACTCTGGCAAGATACTGCTGGTCAAGCTTGACAAGGGAAGGCTTCGAGACTCCGCCGACCTCTTGGGTTCCCTGGTTTTGGCTAAGATCAAGATGGCCGCCTTCTCTTGGTCCGATGTCCCTCTTCAGACGAATATATAGACGAATTCCAGAACTATGCCACAGATTCCTTTAGCGTCATGCTCTCTGAAGCTAGAAAATACGGTCTCTCCTTACTCATGGCCCACCAGACCCTAGCCCAGGTTTCCTCGGAGCTACGCAGCCTAGTCCTTGGCAATACGGGCATCCAGATTTACTTTAGAGTCGGCCATCACGACGCCCAAGTCTTGGCCAACGAAGCCTTCGTGTACTCCCCCTACGAGGTCAAGTCAATCAGCAAAAGAGGCGTCAGATTCAAGAGTGCTGGCGAGCAACACCAGTTGCTTGCCCAGGACATCCAGAACTTGCCCCCAAGGTTCTGCTACGCCAAACACAAGATTGAAGGTGGACTCGTTACTTTGCTGACCGTAGACATTGAGCCTCCAAACGAGGTTTTGGGACTGGGGGAGGAAGAGCACTCAGAGTATCTGGCGGGCCTTGCCATTGGACGAAAATACATGGTCACAAGGGACGACTTGCTAGCGGACATCGCAACGAGGGTTCAGGAGATTGAATCTGCAACCCCTGAGATAGTCCCTGAGAAAAGTGCTGGAGGGGAACTGAGACCGGGCACAGACACTACCTCCATCAAACCCAACCCACGCTCCAAGACACACAAAAACCAGCGACCCAATTCCGCGCAACAATCCCCACTGACGGAAAGTGCCCTGCTTCTACCAGATGACAACGCCAAGCAGGAGATTCTGGCCTCCACTCCCAAGAACTCTTCGCAACACAGATACCTTCAGAATTTGATTAAGCAAATGGGCCAGGAAAGGGGTTTCCACGTTGTCTTAGAGGAGTCTACTCCAGGCAAAGACGGACGGGTGGACGTAGGTTTGGAACTAGCAGCCCGTCTGGGGATTAGCTTGAGACCACCAGCGTGGGAGGGTGCGGATTCGTGAATACCGGGAGGGTCCGTGA
>JAGWBG010000288.1 GCA_021296015.1 Dehalococcoidia bacterium
CCACGTCCGCGTTGTCCTGGTCTATGGCGTCCAGTAAAGGCATACCCGGAGGTTTCGGCCCGCACGCAAATGACACTAGCAGAACTATTTGTATCAGAACTGTAATGCCAATCATAGTTCCCTTTAGCACGTCCGTCTCCTTCTGTCCGGCCCGCTTTACATCGCCTAGCTGCTACTGTATCCTACCATGTGGAGAATTCCTATGCAGTACAGGGCACCCAGGGGAACGACTGACCTTCTGCCGGAAGAGCAGAAATACTGGCGCTACATAGAAGCCACGGCGGTGGACATCTGCCGTAGACATGGCTTCTCGCGCCTAGATACCCCTGTCTTTGAGGACTCACGGCTCTTCATTCGCTCCGTGGGTGAAGGCACGGACATCGTCGAAAAGGAGATGTACACTTTTCAGGACAGGGGCGGGGATTCCGTCACACTTCGACCCGAGGGAACTGCCCCGGTATGTCGTGCTTATCTGGAACGAGGTATGCACAACCTTACCCAGCCGGTGCGACTTTACTATTTCTGCCCTGTCTTCCGCTATGAGCGGCCCCAGGCCGGACGCTTTCGAGAGCACCATCAATTCGGTGTCGAGGTCCTGGGGGACAGTGACCCCTCAGTGGATGCTAACGTCATAGAAGTTGGCTGGCAACTCATGTCCTCCCTGGAATTGCAGGGGCTTTCTCTGTTGGTCAATAGCATCGGTGATGCCCAGTGTCGTCCGGCTTACGTAGAGAAACTGAAAGGCTACTACTCCGGCCATTTCTCGCAGCTATGCGCGGATTGCCGCACGAGGCTGGAGCGCAATCCTCTGAGACTGCTGGACTGCAAGCAACCCGCCTGCCAGGCATTAGGGGATGATGCGCCCCGTTCGGCGGACCATCTATGTCCCGACTGCCAGGACCATTGGGATAAATTGCAGCGTTATCTGGCGCTTATGGCAATACCCTACAAGGAGGACCACCGTCTGGTACGCGGTCTGGACTACTACACTCGCACAGTTTTTGAGATTCAGCCACTCCAGGAAGGCGGCCAGAGCACCATTCTTGGCGGTGGCCGCTACGACGCTCTTGTCGAGCAGATAGGTGGCAGACCCACCCCCGGCATAGGATTCGCAACGGGCATGGAGCGGTTGGTCCTCAACCTCAAGCGGCAGGAGATAAACGTCCCCGACGAACCCAAGCCCGAATACCTGGTAGCCAGCATTGGAGAAGGAACCAGGGATGCAGCGTTTCATATCGCCTTCAAGATGAGGCAGGCAGGAGCTCGCGCCATCCTTAGCAGTGGTTCCAGGAGTCTCAGAGGGCAGTTGAGGCAAGCTAATGCGTTGGGTGTCCAATACGTGGTTATTGTGGGCGAAGATGAGTTGGAGCGGGAGCAGGTCAGCGTTCGGGACATGATGCAGAGTGGACAGGAAGTGAAGCCTATGGCCCAGTTCTTCGAGGAGATGAACAAAGATTAAAGGCCGGCCATGGATGGGTGTCGTCATGGTCAGGGACTTCTGATTGTGTGTAGAGCCTGCTTTCCCATAATCAGTTTGATATTCTCACATCATGGTATATCCTCCGCTGACGCTGAGGGTCTGGCCGGTTACGAAGCTGGCCGCATCCGAGGAAAGGAATACCACCGACTTGGCTAGCTCGTCGGCGGTCCCCAAGCGTCGCAGGACATAGCCCCGCCTCACTCGCTCCAACACCTCGTCGGTGAATATGTCCCTCATCTGGAGCCACATGCTGTCCTGGCCCATCTCCTCCTCAGATTGGGGTACGGTCAGTCCGGGGCATACCACGTTCAGCCGGATGCCATAGCGGCCCATCTCCCTGGCCACGGCTTTGCTCAACGCAATGACTCCGCCATTGCAGGCCGAGTACACCGCCTCCCGGAACTCTCCCATGCGGCCCGCGTCAGAGCTGATGCTTACTATGGAGCCTCCCTGCTTCTCAATCATGTGGGGGAGCACGGCACGGATGCAGTTTATTGGACTCCAGAGGTTCAGGCGGACTTCCCTCTCCCATTCCTCGCGGGGTTTCTCCATGAATAATCTGTCCACCGTCCATCCCACGTTATTCACCAGTACGTCCACGCCGCCGTACTCCTGGATGGCACGGGAGACCATCGTCTCAACCTGTTCGTGGTCGGACACGTCTGTCTTGACAACGAACACCCGGGCACCGGCCCCCATGCCTGTCACTTCCCCTGCTACCCTCTCTCCCTGGGCTTGGTCAATATCGGCGATGGCTATGTTGCAGCCTTCGGCGGCGAAGGCGTGGAAGATAGCTCTGCCAATATTGGAGCCTCCACCCGTGACTATAACGCTTT
>JAGWBG010000289.1 GCA_021296015.1 Dehalococcoidia bacterium
CCCGTACATGCTAGAAAGCCCTGATTGAGACATGCCTCTACACCGGACCTGCAACTAGAACGGGTGGGCATGTGAAGGGAGATTTTATGTCAACTTTGGCAGAATGGGACCCCCAAGTTGCCCAGGCTATCCAGAAGGAGAACAAGCGTCAGACCGATAGCATAGTGCTCATCGCCTCAGAGAACTACGCCAGCCGCGGGGTACTTGAGGCCCAGGCTACGTTGATGAACAACAAGTACGCCGAGGGTTATCCTGGCAGGAGATATTACGGCGGGTGCCAGTACGTTGACATCGTAGAGCAGTTAGCCATAGAGAGGGCCAAGGCCCTCTTCAACGCACAGCACGCCAACGTACAGCCACACAGCGGCGCTCAAGCCAACATGGCCGCCTACTTCGCCATCCTGGAGCCCGGGGACACGGTGATGGGGATGCGTCTCGACCAGCGCGGGCACTTGACTCATGGAAGCCCCGTAAACTTCTCCGGCAACCTATACAACTTTGTGGCCTATGGAGTGAAGCAAGACACAGAGACCATAGACTACGATGAGGTGGAACGGCTGGCCAAGGAACACACACCGAAGGTTATTGTCGCCGGTTACACGGCCTACCCTCGTACCATAGACTTCGAGCGCTTCCGTGCCATTGCCGACATGGTGGGTGCCAGCCTGATGGTGGACATGGCCCATATATCCGGGTTGATAGCCGCTGGAGTACATCCATCCCCACTACCCCATGCCCAAGTAGTGACATCGACGACCCAAAAGACCTTGCGAGGCCCAAGGGGGGGCTTGATACTCTCAACCGAGGAACTTCGACAGAAGATAGATAGGTCTGTTTTCCCCCATACCCAGGGCGGTCCGTTCATGCATGTAATCGCCGCCAAAGCTGTGTGCTTCGGCGAAGCTATGAAGCCGGAATTTGTCTCCTACCAGAGACAGGTTGTGGACAATGCCCGTGCGCTGGCCCAGGAATTGGCAGAGGGAGGTATGAGAATCGTCTCTGGGGGCACCGACAACCACCTCCTCCTGGTGGACCTGACGCCTCTGGGAATAACCGGCAGCGATGCCGAAAGCGCGCTTGAGAAGGTCAACATAGTAGCGAACAAAAACGCCATCCCCTATGATACAAGGCCGCCCCGGGTGACCAGCGGGCTTCGTCTTGGCACGCCCGCAGTGACCAGCCGGGGTTTTGGAACGACCGAGATGGGCAGCATAGCTTCCATGATTGTGCGGCTGCTCACCAATGTTGGCGATGAACGTGTGGAAAAAGAAGTGAAGGATAAGGTGCAACAACTAGCTGCGGGCTTCCCCGTCCCCGGCCTTGAGGAGTAAGTTGAGCCTAGCATCTCAGAATGGTATAATCATCTCAACATACAGTTATTTTGGAGTGTGTATTGCGTCACTATGAGCTTATGGTTGTATTAAGCCCCGTGCTGTCCCAGGAGGAGTTCGCGGGAACCCTGGAGCGGATTAAGGACGTCATCACCCAGAGCGGTGGAGACATTACCCAAGAGGAACAGTGGGGCATGAGGCGACTGGCATACCCTATACGAAGGGCGGGTCAGACCTACCTGGAAGGGAACTATATCCTGACCAGATTCAGTACCGATACCATTGTCCCAAGAGAGCTTGAACCTCACCTTACCCTGTCGGAGGACGTTTTGAGATTCCTGGTGGTGAGGTCAGAAGCACCCAAACCCGCACCGCCTCAACCCCAAGAACCTGCCGTGGTTGAGCAACCCGAATCCGGAGAACCCGCCTCAGAGCTGGCCGACTCGCCTGACGGCGAGGCAGGTCAGACCGCAGCCGACCAGCCGACCGAAGCTGAAGCGCCCACAGCATCCCTCGCTGAAGAATCTGCCTCGGAGCCAGTGCTCCAGCGTGACGGCGAGGCAGATCAGACCGCCGCCGACGAGCCGACCGAACCTGAAGCGCCCACAACCTCCCTCGCGGAAGAACCCGCCTCGGAGCTGGCCGATTCGTCTGACGGCGAGGTAGGTGAGACCGAGGCCGACGAGCCGACCGAAGCTGAAGCGCCCACAGCATCCTTGGCCGAAGAACCCATAGTCAGTGAGAATGAGGCATCGGATGGCGAGGAATCTGGCGAACCTCAGCAAGAAGGCCCCATTGTGGGGCAAGTGGAAGAGCCTCAAATCGGAGAAGAGGCCGAGGAGCCCCAGCCTGCTGGGGATAGCGCTTCTCAGTCTGGGCAGACCCGAGAATAGGTAGGACCACGCCATGACGATGAACAAGATGACGGTTATAGGCAATCTGGGTGGGGACCCCGAAATGCGTTATA
>JAGWBG010000012.1 GCA_021296015.1 Dehalococcoidia bacterium
AATTATGAGGCAGTTCGAGTCCCAGGAGTGGATGGAACTGGTGCAGAGGGAGAGGCCCGACCGGGCGATGATGGTGCCGACCATGCTCAAACAGCTTATGGACCATCCCCGGTTCCATAGCTACGACTTGTCCAGCCTTCAGGTGATAACCTACGGGGCCGCTCCCATGCCCCTGGAGGTCATACGGCGCGCCATAGGGGAGTTCCCCAATGCCAGTTTCATCAACGCCTTCGGCCAGACGGAGACGGCCTCCACGATTACGATGCTGCCCCCACAGGACCACGTGCTGGACGGGACACCGGAAGAGGTGGAAAAGAAGCTCAAGCACCTTACGTCTATCGGCAAGCCCCTGGATGACGTTGAGGTTGCCATAGTGGACGACGATGGAGAGCCTGTGCCTACCGGCGAGGTCGGTGAGATTGTCGCTATCGGACCGAGAATTATGAAGGGCTATTGGAAGCAGGAAGAGGCCACCGAGGGCACCATCAAGGGAGGAGCACTCTACACCGGCGACCTGGGTTATCAGGACGAGGACGGCTACATTTATCTGTCGGGTCGTGCCAAGGACTTCATCAAGCGGGGCGGCGAGATGGTATCCCCCGAGGAGGTGGAGCGAGTCTTGATGTCACATCCCGGCGTGGAAGACGCGGCAATCATAGGCGTCCCCGACATGGACTGGGGAGAGCGGGTAAGGGCTGTAGTCGTAAGAAGGGAAGCATCGGCCGGCGAAGAGGAGCTTATAGAGTATTGCCACCAGCGCCTTGCCAGTTTCAAGAAGCCCGAATCCGTGGTCTTCGTTGATGAGCTGCCGCGCAACGCATTGGGAAAGGTGCTGAAACGAGTCCTCAGGGAGGAGCATGGTCACCCCATGGAGGCTGGGTTATAATAGATAATAGGCGCTTGATGCAGGCTAGAGTATCAGCTTGATTGGTCCACCAAGCTGAGGTTCACAGTCTGACGGAGCCTAGCTTTTGCACAGGAACCATCTGGGTTCCTGAATCAACGTGGGCAGGTGATGCAACGTTATGGGTGATGAGAAAGCTCGTGAAATAGCTACGACCAAACTCATTGATGTATACAACGATGCTAGCATTGGGTCAAAGAGGGAATTGGAGGCAATCAGGGCCCTCGGTAAAATAGGGACAGAACGGGCCGCCCGAAAGCTCGCCGATATATATAGCGATGCCAGCAGTGGGTCAGAGAAGGGCGAAATCGGGCAAAACCCGCGATACGGCTAGGCGTATTCGGCTCCCATTAGACAGGCGACGGGACGCTTCGGTCTACTGGTCCGCCCCGAACACCAGCGTTGTCGGTCGGCCCTTGCTCTCTATAGCGCTGCCTCGCAACATACCGCTCGACATCCGCCCAGGCCGTAGAAACAACCGCGACAAAAGCAGACCCGGGTTGCTTGGTCCTCATGCTCTTCATCATGACCTGAATAGTTTTCCCTGCCCTCCTTGACGAAAAAGGGAATCAAGACCAGGGCTGAAACCGGGTCGGCCCACCACCAGGAAAGCAGAGCGTTGAAGCCCAGTCCTATCAGGATGGTCAGGTCCTGAAGGTCGCAGAACAGGCTTTCCATAGCCTCCGCTCTCAACGACCGGGACTGCATCCGGGTGGCGATGCGCATCTTGCCCACGTACAGGCCACTCATCACAACAGCGCTTGCAATCACAATCCCAACACCTACGAGGCTCGGCTGCGGCTCGGGCAACCACCCCAGCAGGTTAGCCCCGGAATGAAGGGCAATGTATATCGCCAGCAGAAAGAAGCTGAGCCCCAGCAATCTCTGTGCCCTTCTCTCCGCGGCCTCTTCCTCCAGTCCCTTCCGCTCTCCCCATAATCGCCACACCAGGACCCCGCCAGCAAGAAGCTCGACGATGCTGTCCAGACCGAAAGCCAGGAGGGCCACGCTCCCAGCCTGAACGCCTGCCCACAAGGAAATCCCGGCGTCTACCAAGTTCCACAGCAGACCGGCGACAACGAGAATAAGAGCCGTTCGGCGAAGGTCATCCAGTTGAAGCACCAAGGATGATTTCTCCTTCCTTCACGTAACCTCGTCTCAGCTGGATTGTCCGGGCCTGAGCAACGCTCCCTCCGTCGGGCTGGTCCTCGGCCTCTTCGGTCGCACCGATGCCGATGACTACTAGGGCACCCTTGAAGTCGCCCTTCCCGCATCAAGTCTTGGGCAGTTCTTCAGGAAGCTATCAGTCCATCCTGAGGCTGTGTCCAGGGGAGCTTGTAGAAGGGCGCGAACTGCGGCGCACGAGGTATCGGCATCTCTGCGAAGGGCGCGTCTATAATCACCGGGGCCTGCCGCTCCAATGCCATCGGAATCAGCGTCTCCAAGTCCATCGGGTCGGCAGCCCTCATGCCGACTGCACCGAACGACTCGGCAAACCTGACGAAGTCCGGGTTGTGCAGGTCGGTCCCGTAAGCGCCGCCAAAGGCATCGTCCAGATCGCGGGCGACGTTGCCGTAAGAGTCGTTTCTGAAGACGACGGTCACGACATTAATGCCGTACCGGACAGCCGTAGAAAGCTCGGACGAGTTGAACATGAACCCGCCGTCTCCGGTCATACAGACGACAGGGCGGTCGGGCCTTGCGACCTTGACGCCCAACGCTGTCGGAAACGCGTAGCCGAGGTTGAATGAGTAGCCGGAGTCAATATACGTCTTCGGGTGATTCACTTGCCAGTGAGTGCGGGCGTAGTAGCCGAACTGCGTGATGTCCCAGACTATGAAAGCGTCATCAGGAATGCCACTCCGAATCGCTTCCAGTACCGGGTACTGAGGCTCTTTAAGCCTGATGTCATAGTAGGCTATCAGGCTGCGGGCAGCGCTCACTGCCTCGGCAGACGACGGCCGCTCTCCAGCCCTTGCCTCCATGAGAAAAGGCAGGAGGGCCTCAATGGTCGCCCTGGCGTCGCCGTGCAGGGGAATCGTGTTCGCCTGGTGCCTTGTGAGCTCTGTGTCGTCTATGTTGATGTTCACCAGCGTGGACGCCTCGCCGGCAGGATTGCCTAGCGAGAAGCGCGTACCGATCCCGATCACCACGTCGGCGGACTGCATCACGTCGTATAGCTGATTCATCTCCTGTCTTTCGCCTCTTGGACTGAAACAGGAGCCGTATGACATCGGATGACTGTCAGGGATGACCCCCTTGCCGCCGATGGACGTAACCACAGGTATGTTCGTCGCCTCTACCAGTTTCACGAGTGCTTCTTCCGCGTCTGATCGCGCCACGCCGCCTCCGGCGTATATCAGGGGCATGTTGGCTTGGGCGATGACCTGGGCAGCCTCCCGAAGGTCTTCCAGACTGGGCACGATTCGGGAAATTCGGGCGGGATTTCTCAGTTGTACTTCCTCCCGCTCCACTCCGGCCTCGGGCGGCATCTCTATCAGAACGGGACGGGGACGGCCGGTGCGCATCTGCCTGATCGCTTCGAACACGGCATGAGGTACTTCACGGGGGCTGGACGCCTGTCCGTGCCACTTGGTCACCGGGCGCACAACATCGGGCTGGTTGGCGATTTCGTGAACGGCCCCCAGGTTCTTGCCGATTGCGCCACGCGGGATCTGGCCTGCGATAATGAGTACAGGCGTGGAGCGCGAGTATGCGTTGGCCAGGCCGGACGCGGCGTTGTAAAGGCCCACCCCCGGGACCACCAGAGCCACCCCTGGCTTTCCTGACGCGCGGGCATAGCCGTCGGCCATGTACGTCGTCGCCTGTTCGTGGCGGGTCGTGATCATGCGAATGTCCGGTTCGTCCCGTAGGGCAGCGACTATCCCATATATCTGTATGCCGGGAATCCCGAATACAACCTCGACGTTCTCTCCGACAAGCGACCTGGCGAGGGCTTCCCCTCCGCTCATTTGGACCACGATTCGTCTTCCTGCAATAGGGCCTCCACCTGATGTTAGCAGTACAGTACGCGTAGACCTCCCGGACTTACTTGTCGTTAAGGTAAACCCCCAGCAACATGTCCAACTCTACAACCAACAGCTTGTTCCATGCGATGGTGGTCCGGGTTGCCAGGTCGGTGTCCGGTATATTCTGGCTGATCAGGGTTGCGATGGCGGTCTGGTAGAAGGATATGGTTGCTATCACGTATTGAGAGGGCACTGGGCCATGCTGCGCCCGGTCCCGGGGAAGGTTCCTGTGCATCATGCCTATGGCTCGCACGTAGCGGGCAAAGCTGTCGCCCACATCGGCAAATCCCCTATCCCTCAGCCACCGAATCATGGTCTGTTTGTTCCCCTCTATGCGCTCTTCGTCCTCCTCGTCGGTCTCGGTGACGAAGAACTTGCGTGTCTTGGGGTACTCAAGGAATCTGTCGTACAATGTGTCGGTTAGACTGCGGGCGTGCTTGTTTATGATAGGAGCGCTGGCCCGGATGAGCTGGCGGTCCTCTTCCGTCAACTCCACGAAATATACCATCTCCGCCAATCTTGCGGGCCAGTCGGTGGCACTCGTCATTTCAGACTCCTGACTTATATCAATCTAGCTCCATTGTGGGTCCTATCGGAGGGTCAGGACCGGGTGGTGTGACCCCAGCGCCGGGAGCATATCTGGCCCAGATGGTACAGTGGCGGTGGCAGGGTGTCAAGGTTGGGATCTTTGCTCCTTTCACACTCTGGTCCTCTCCCGTCGCTCATTGGATTTGGTCTTTATTGCAGAACATAGGCTTCAGAAATGTCAACCTTCAGTTGGGGGGTTGGGACCTCTGAGAAGGCTCAGAGCTTGCCGAAGGGATGCGGGTGATATGTGGTATAATATGAATAAGCCCCTCAAAAAGTGTTTCCAAAGTGGTGTTCCAGACCTCCTCTCCCTTTATGGGACCCGCCTCGGCGGGCAGGAAGGATTGGGAGCCTGCCCCGTACCTGATACTGGGTGAGGGTGATTCTTCTGATACCCCTCATCCCAGCCTTCTCCCGCAAGAGAAGAAGGAGCTTTGGAAAGGCCCTCTTTGGGTTCGGGGCGGCAACGGCGGAGCAAGGGCTGGCCCCCCTCGTACCGATGTACCAACGGAAATGGACGGGCGACTGGAAGCAAGGTGTGAGATGCGAATCCCCGGTACAAAACGTAGTTTATCGCCGGACAGTTGTGGATTGAGGGCCGGGCAATTTGCCGAAGCAGTCCGAGATAACGACATGCGCACGGCATGGAATATGCTCTCCAGGGAGTCCCAGGGTGTCCGCCAGGGCGTTTGGGCAACTCAGAAGAGCATTGACCTCCAGATGGTCTATCAAGCTGCCCATAATCCCGACCACCCCATTGTTCCACTTATGATGAATGATTTCAGGGATACTGTACTCAAGTCGTGGCCCCTGGAGGACCTGACTGACCTCGGCGTGGCACCCACCAGCTATATAGATGATTACCGCGCCTTCGCCTTTCTTCCCTTCGGCATGACCCACGACCAACAGGTAATGCCCAGTGGTGCCGGAGGCATGATGAACGGGATAATCATTCCCATGCTTCTTGAGGACGGGGAGTGGAAGGTAGACCTTCCGGGATGGCGTTTCGCGCACCAGTAGGAAGGCGTCCGACACTACCTCAAGCGAAGGCGTTTCGTCTCTTCCCAGTCCACATCCTGCGTCCCGTGTACAATAGCCACACCGTACTCACGCCGTGCGTAGTCCGGCGTCAGCTTCTCCTCTCTGACATCCTGGGCCACAGCTTCCGGGTCCCTCTCGAAGGAGTCTCCGTAGCCGCCTCCCCCGGCCAGTTCCGCCCTCACCACGTCCCCCTTCTTCAGTTCGAGCAGCCACTTGGTGGGCAGCAAACGGTTCTCGGTATCGGGGTTGAGGTGGATGGTGCATGGGGTGCCAGGTTTGCCTGCGCCGATGCCGTATGGCAAGAAACGGCGGCGGTCGGAACGCACCTGGACGGTGGCCTCGTCGGCAAGGATGCGGTACTGGCGCGTTACGCCCAGAGAGCCGCGGTACTTGCCGGAGCCGCCGCTATCGGGCACAAAGCCGTACTCCTCGACCAGAAAGGGCTGCTCCGCCTCCATTAGTTCAATGGGTGTGTTGGCCAGGTTCAGCACTGGTATCGGCCCGCCGTCCACCCCGTCCTGGTCGGGCCCGCCGCCCGTGCCTGTCACGTTGTGAAACTCCAGGAATACGAAGGGTTTGCGCTCCCTGTCGTATCCGGCAATGCTGATGCCAAGCTCCCCGCTACCCCAGCAGGCGGGGATTCGGTCGGGGTTTAGCTGGGCCAGCGCCCCGAACACGGTCTGCATCACCCGGAACCCGCCAAGACCACGGGCTGCTACGGGGGCCGGATGCACGGGGTTGACGTAGGTCCCCTCGGGTGCGTAGACCTTGATGGGTCTGAAGTAACCCGCGTTGTTGGGAAGCTCGGGACTCAGCAGGCACCGGACAGCCGCGTACACGCCCGATTGGGTGAAGGCGAAGTTGGGGTTGATGGAGCCTTTGCACTGAGGCGAAGTACCGGTGAAGTCGGCGTACACCTCGTCTCCCTTGACAGTGAGCCTGACGTGGATGCGAATGGGGTCGGGGTCAATGCCGTCGTCGTCAATGTAATCGGTAAACTCCGCCTCTCCCTGGGGAAGGGCGGCAATCTCGGCACGGGTGATGCGCTCCGTATACTCTATAAGCTCGTCCATGTAGCCCCTCAAGTCCTCCACCCCGTGCTCCTGGGCCAGCTTCAGCATCTCCCGGTCCGCCCCGTATACCGCCGCTATCTGTGCCCAGAGGTCTCCCATCACCTTGTCAGGCACGCGCACGTTCTGCTGTATGAGACGAAACAGCGTGTGGTTGGGTACTCCCCTGTCGAAGAGCTTCAGCGGCGGTATACGCAGACCCTCTTGGTAGATTTCGGTGTTGTCGCAGGCGTTGCCCCCGGCCACCCGCCCGCCGATGTCCGTGTGGTGGGCGATGACGGTGAGGTATCCCAGTAGCACATCGCCTGCGAAGACGGGCTTGAAAAGGAATATGTCGGGCAGGTGGCTTGCCCCCTCGTAGGGGTCGTTGTTGATGAAGATGTCGTCTGGGTGGACGTCGTTCCCGTAGACTTTCAGCACACCCTCAAGGGCAGGCATGATGGCCCCCAGATGAACGGGCAGGGAAAGGCCCTGGGTGACCATCTGCCCTTTGGCATCGCAGATGGCGGTTGAGAAATCCATGGACTGCTTGACCACCTGGGACCGCGCCGTGCGCACCACCGTTACCACCATATTGTCGGCGACGGTTGCCAGGGCGTTCTTGACAAGCTCTTGGGTGACGGGATCGCGCTGCATTCTTCCGCCTCCTTTGGTCATTGTTATGAAAGTACCCTTCGTCATATCCACGTTCGCGGGAGTGACGATGGGACGGAGATCAAGATTCAATCTCTACCGTTATATTGCTCCACTCGTCGAGCCGGACACTACAGCCCGGGGGCACGACGGTTGTGGAATCGTACTCTTCAACAATCAGCGGCCCGGCGGACGTACCCCCTGCCAGGGACGCACGGCTAACGACAGGCGTCGCTATCCAACCGTCCCTGGGGCCGAAGTACACCTTCCGCTCCGCGCCCTCGCCCCGTCCACCGGGAGAGAGACCGGAGGCGGGCGTACCAGCGCTAATGCGGTCGGGAATGCGGGACGAGAGGGGGACCCCTCTCCCCACAACCTTCAGAGACACTATCTGAAGCCGCTCACCGTCGGAGCGGTAGCCATAGGTCCTCTCATGCTCCTGCGCAAACCCCTCGCCCAGATCGGCCAGCACGTCCCGGGTGGCGGGCTTCGCCGGTACGGGTACGGTGAGGGCCGTGTTCTGGCCCACGTACTGGACATCTGCGTAAATGGCAATATTCTGGTATCCTTCTTCGTAACCCTCCCTGCCCAGAATGTCCTGGGCCTGCTCATACATCGTATCCAGGTGAGCGTTCAGCTCCTCAAGACTCACCTCGTCCAGTATGCGAAAGAAGGCGCGGACCAGATGATGCTCCACGTCTGCAAAGAGAAGCCCAAGGGAGCTGAACAGTCCCGCAAGGGGCGGGATGACTACCGTTGGCATCCCCAGAGATTTCGCCATCCCCACGGCGTGTACCGGGCCGCTGCCGCCAAAACCGAACAGTATGAAGCGCCTGGGGTCCCTTCCACGTTCGGTGGAGACGCTGCGCAAGGCTCGAATCATGTTGGAGTTGACTATTGCGTGGATTCCGTAGGCGGTGTCGTGTGCCGAAAGGCCCAGGGGGCTGCCCAGGCGGGCAATGGCCTCTTCTGCCTTGTGGGTATCAATTTTGAGTCCGCCGCCCAGCAGGTGCTCCTGGTTGAGGTAGCCCAGGACAACGTTGGCATCGGTGATGGTAGGCTCGGTGCCGCCCATGTCGTAGCAAATCGGGCCGGGGCTGGCCCCTGCGCTGCGAGGCCCTACCTGCAGCGCCCCGCCCTTGTCAACCCATGCGATGCTCCCCCCGCCCGCGCCAACCTCGGCGATGTCTATGGTGGGGACACGCACGATATACCCTGCCCCTTTCATCAGACGGTGGCCGATGTTCATGCCCCCGCCCACCTCGTACTCAGGTGCCAGGGTAGGCTCCCTGTCCTCGATGATGGATACCTTGGCGGTGGTGCCGCCCATGTCGAAGGTGATGATGTCGCTTTGCTTCAGCTTGTCCGAGAGGCGCAGAGCCCCGACGACGCCAGCAGCCGGGCCGGACTCGATGATGTATATGGGAGTCTCCGAGGCCGCCTCCGCAGGCATCACGCCGCCGTTGGACTGCATAACGAGCAGTGGGGCCTTGATGCCCATGTTTGCCAGCTTTTCCTGTAGCGCAGCGACGTATCGTTCTAGGACCGGCCTGATGTAGGCGTTTATGACCACTGTACTGGTGCGTTCGTACTCTTGCATCTGGGGCAGAACGTCCGCAGAGGCGCAGATGTACATATCCGGGGCCGCAGCCCTTAGATGCTGGGCTATGGCCAACTCATGGTCCGGGCTGGCGTAAGAATGAAGAAGGCAGATAGCCACCGACTCCATGCCCTGCTCGACTATGGACTTGCAGACATCCTCCACGGACTCCATGTCAAGGGGTGTGAGGACTTCCCCCTTGTGATTCAGCCGCTCAGGGACCTCAAAGCGGTACTGGCGCTCTACCAGTGGGTCGGGCTTGCGCCACGTGAGGTCGTACAGCCGGGGGAGCCGGTAGCGACCTATCTCCAGCACATCCCGGAAGCCTTTTGTCGTAATCAGGGCTATCTTCGGCCCCTTGCGCTCGATGATGGTGTTGGTGGCAACCGTAGTCCCGTGTCCGACTTCCCGGACGGACCCCGCGTCTATCCCGGCCCTTTCCATGACCCCCTGCACGCCCTGCAGGATAGCATGGCTGTAGTCGTCGGGGGTTGAGGAGACCTTTGCGGTGAGGATAGTCCCATCGTCTCCCAGCAGGACGATGTCGGTGAATGTGCCTCCCACGTCTATCCCGAGTCTGAAGTTGGTCATCCGGTGCTCCTTCCTGTTACCCGTAGGATAGTCTGAACCTTCGGTCAGGTCAATAGTCCTGGTTTCAGGTAAGGACACAGATTCCGGGTCTCCCTGGCGGGTCTACGACTCTCGCCGGAATGACGGTTACTCGAGGGCCTCCCAAGGGAGAGGGAGAATTGGCAAGGCCCTACTGATTGCACCATCGGGTTGACATATTGCAAAACATGTGTTCTTATAAGGGAAGAACAGAAGTTCGGTATCGTGATGGAGGGTGCTAAGTATGACTCAAGTACGCTATGAGGAGACACAGGCCGTGAGCGCTCTGAACCGTGTCAGGGGCATGGGGTTCAAGTGGTCCCTTAATCCGTATCAGGGATGTGTCCATGATTGCCACTACTGCTTTGCGAGGCGCTATCATTACTTCCGAGACCTCAGCCCCGACAAAGACTTCTCCGGGATTGTCTTTGTGAAGCTCAACATCCCCGGCCTGCTGCGCCGGGAGCTTTCCCGCCCCTCATGGGGTTACGAGACGGTGGCGCTGGGTACTGCTACGGACCCCTACCAGCCCATCGAGGGCAAGTACCGGTTGACCCGCCAGTGCCTGGAGGTCTTTTGCCGGAAAGGGAGTCCCGTCAGCCTGGTTAGCAAGGCGACCATGATGATACGTGACCAGGACCTTCTGGCCGAGCTTACCCCACGGGCCGGCTGCACCGTATGTTTCAGCATTACAACCCTGGACGATGACCTGTGGCGTCGGCTGGAGCCGGGCACACCACCGCCTCGCAAGCGACTAGAGGTCATGGAAAGACTTGTCTCGGCGGGTGTGAACGCGGGGGTGCTTCTTGCTCCCATAATACCCGGCATCACTGATAGCAACGAAAATCTGACCGAGGTGGTGAAGGTGGCCACCGAACATGGGGCACGGTTCCTTGAAAGCAATGTGCTCAACCTCAAGGAGGGTACGAAACAGCATTTTATGGGCTTTCTGGAGCGGGAATATCCCCGCCTTGCCAGGGCCTATAGGAGTGTCTATGCTGGCGCCTTTGCACCCAGGTATTTGAGAGAGGGCCTTCAAACACAGATAGCCCAGCTGAAGCAGCTCTACGGGTTGGGGAATAGATATGCGGAACAGGATGTGCCCAAGAGACCTCGGCAGCTAGAGCTTTCCATTCCTTGAGAAGGTGTCTAGAAAGTTCCTTCTCCCCTGGTGGGAGAAGGCTAGGATGAGGGGGAGGGCACCATCGCATTACCCGCACCTCAATCCTCTCACGACGTGTCTCTGGCTGCCTCCAGCACCTTCCGGGCAGCCACGTAATCCCTTGCCCCGCCCCGCAAAATCGGCGGGACCAGATATATGTACTTGATTCCAAAATCCAGGAAGCTACGAAGCATCTCCAGTGCTATGTCCGTCCCGTCCCTGCCCCTCTCCAGTTCCTGCCTTGTCCCCTCTGGCACGCTGCTGAATATGACGCCGTCCTTCACCAGGACTTGCAGCCCGTAGAAGACGGGCCGGGGAATCCCCTCGTTGGAGATGGCCCGGTAGGCATCAAAAAACGCGGCGATTTCTTGGGTGCTGAAGACCGGTTGGGTTATGAAAAAGTCCGCTCCCGACAGCACTTTGCGATGAGTAAGGGCGGCTTCCCTTTCGACCCCTCGGCCCAGGTCTATGGACGCGCCAACGCAGAAATCCGTGGGGGACCCTAGCCTTGAGCCTCTGAAATCCGTACCCCGGTTCATGGAGTCCAGGGCTGCTATCAGCTCAGTGGGCGTGAAGTCGCTCACATCCTTGACCCGGGAGAGGTCTCTCCCGGCGAAGGCATCCCCCTTGACTATCACCACGTTCTCCAGGCCCACCATCTGCGCCCCCAGCAGGTGACTTTGCAGGGCCAGCTTGTTCATGTCCCTGGTGGCCAGATTGAATATCACATCCTTGCCAGTCTTATGCTTTATGGAGTATGCCAGCATCGCCGAGTCTACCCTCACCGCTCTGCCGGGAGCGTAGGCCACGCAGATGAAATCGGCGTCTATTTCTATGGCGTTCTCCAGTGCATCCGGGTCGGCGGCCCTCGGAGGAGAGAAGTCACAGATGAAGACCGGCCGGTCTCCCCGAGAGGAACACTTCTCCGTGACCTTCATGGTGAACTCCCCCTAATCAGCCGTTGACTGTCGGCTTGATTATACCATTCGCACCCGCTCCCGGTTATAATAGATACCTATCTACACGGACGAGAGGACCAGATGATATGAGTGTATTGAGGGTTGGGCATAGCCCCGACGCCGACGACGCCTTCATGTTTTACGCCCTTGCCAACGGAAAGGTGACCGTCGAGGGGTTCGAGGTTGAGCAGGTGCTTGAGGACATTGAGTCCCTCAACAGGCGGGCCATGAGGGGAGAATTGGAAGTTACCGCCATCTCCGCAGCCGCCTATCCCAGACTGGCCGATAAATACCGTATCATGGCCTGTGGGGCCTCTGTGGGCAGGAACTACGGTCCCACCGTCGTATCTACGACCCCCATGACTCCCGACGGGCTGGAGTACAAGAGGATTGCCATTCCCGGGGAGTACACCACCGCCTATCTCCTGATTCGGATTTATCTGGGCCGGCCCTTTACGCCGGTCTTTCTACACTTCGACGAGATTGTGGAGGCCGTCAGGACCGGCGACGTAGACGCGGGTCTGATTATCCACGAAGGCCAGATTACCCTGGAGGCCCAGGGGTACACCACCGTGCTGGACCTGGGCAAGGTGTGGGGCGACGACACGGGGTTGCCTATCCCACTTGGTCTGGATATGGTGCATCGCAGGTTGGGTGAGGACACATCCAGAAACGTGGCTCGTGCCTTTGAGGCCAGCATACGCTATGCCATCGCCCACGAGGATGCGGCCGTTGAGTATGCTCTGCCCTTCGGCAGGGGAATAGACAGGGATACCTGCCGGCGCTTCGTCCGTATGTACGTGAATGAGGACACCATAAACATGGGGGAAGAGGGCCGCAAGGCGCTGGAGACCATGTATCGCAGGGCCCATGAGCGGGGGCTTATCGAGAGCATACCCCCGCTGGACATCGTGGGGCTATAAAATATCTTCATCATCTATCTGGGTGGGACTGGGGACATAAAGAGGTTTCTTAAGGATGGGGGAACAAAGGAGTCCTAGCCCTACGGGAATGACGGCATTCCCCAAGAAGACTGTGACACCATACTTTGAGTCAGCCTCTACAGCATTCCATATACCTGACACCAACCCTATGCTTGTCAGTATCCCGAAAGCCAGCCAACCAATGGGTAATGGGGGTTTCTCCACTTCGATGTCCTCAGACCACCGGTATATGAGGAATCCGACGGCTATTAGGACTGAGGCACTGATGAGAAAGAGGTCATCATCATGCAGATTGTCAAGAGTTGCAGCCATCCATATAACTAGTGCCAAGCCGGCAATGGCTATCACACCGCCTGCCAGCTTCCCGTAGAGGGCTGCGTTATCCAACAATTTAGCCCCTTGCCGGGCTCCTATCAATTCCACAAATAGAAGACCCACGACCCCTATACCCATTGGAAAGGCCGCACCCCACAGGAGTGACCAGGGAAAGGTCACACTCTCCGTGGACGACCAGAACCCTCCAAACTCTGAATTCCAACTCCCCAGACCGAAGCCGGCAATTAGTATGGCAATACAGGACAGCCTTCCGAAGAAGAGTATTCTAGCATTCACACCGGACCGACGCATACCTTCCACGGCCAAGAGAATGAGGAGTCCTACCCCCGTCGGAGGCAAAGCAAATGTGAGGAACGTCCAAAACTGGCTCTCCGTCCATTGTTTCGTTGTTTCCGAGATTCCCAACACAAGTCCGGCTACTGCTACAGCAATGCCAGCCGCCCTTCCGTAGCCAATTGCCTTATCGGACAGCCTGGGGAAGCGTATTCCCTCAGCCTTGGCGAGCAATAGAGGTCCAACCCTCATA
>JAGWBG010000290.1 GCA_021296015.1 Dehalococcoidia bacterium
CGGCGCTATCAGAAGATTGGGATTCCGATATAAGGGCTTCTCCTTCCCTGGAGACGTGCTTACCTGCAAAGGTAGAGTGAAAGGCAAGTCCGCCCAGGATGGTCAGAGGTTGGTAGAGTGCGACCTGTGGGTAGAGAATCAGGACGGCGAGCAGGTCTTGGCCCCGGCCAGCGCTGCCTTGGATCTGCCTTTAAGGGATCTTTAGTTCTACTCTATCTTGTGGCCCCTTGGGGCATAGGCGGCAGCATTGGGGTTCCCCGGCAAGAATCTAGCCCGACCCTGCTGTGCCACGATTTCCCCATTCTCCATTATCACATCGCCCCGCTGCATGGTGAGCTCAGGCATACCAAGGAGCTCGAATCCCTCAAAGCTGGAGAAATCGGTGTTACCGTGCTGGCGGCCCACGACATGAACTTTACCCGGATCCCATATCACCAGGTCAGCGTCGGACCCGGGCTGTAGTACGCCTTTCTTTGGATAAAGGCCGAATATCTTGGCGGGGTTCTCGCAGAACACCTGCACGAGCCTGGGAAGGGTAATACGGCCCCTGTTCACACCCTGGCTCCATAGTATAGGGACCATGAACTCTATCGTATTGAGGCCGTAGCGGGCCTCAAAGATATTATCCCCTCCAGCCAAACCGGAGGAATCCGAGAGTGTGTTGGTCATGCCGCCGGATATTTTCTGTGCCTTTGTGAAGCCGCCGGAGTCGCTGGCCACCACGTCGAGTGTGCCATCAGCCAGAGCAACCCACAGCGCCTCGCTATCCTCCTGTTCACGCAACGGAGGCCCCACTTTGCCCAACGCACCCTTCTTCAACACCTCCTCGTTGGTCAGGGTAAGGTAGTGAGGACAGGTCTCAGTGAAGAGGGGAAGCCCCTTCTCTCTAAAGTCCCGCACCAAGGGCAGGGCATCGTGGGTGCTCAAATGCACCGGGTACAGGGGGCACCCAACAATCTGGGAGAAGATAGCGGCCCTGTGGACTCCCTCCGCTTCCAAGATATTGGGCTGGGAAGGCAGGAACCACTCCGCCGAGGTCTTACCCTCGGCGGTGTAGCGGTCAACTAAGTAGTCAATGCAGCAACCATTTTCTGCGTGTACCATAGCCAGGCCGCCGTCTCTGGACGCCAGGTCCATCACCTGTATCATTCCCTCTTCGGAAATCATCATACCCCTGCGGCGGTAGGCCAGAAATACCTTCATGGAGATTACCCCCATGCGTATCAACTCCGGCACCGAGCGTTGAAGTGAATCTTCATCCGCTGCCGTGTATGCGCCATGAACGGCGAAGTCCAGGTAGGAGAGCTGCTCGCCCTCCTCAATGAACCTCTTGATGACGTCGGTAGTGTAGCCGCTATAACCCCATGCGCTTACGTTACCTATGAAGGCTATTACGGTGGTTATGCCTCCATAGGCAGCGCAGACGGAATACTGGTCCATCTTATCGGCGTAGACCGGATGGCAGTGTGAATCTATTGCTCCCGGCAGCAGGTACTTTCCCGTGGCATCTATCACCCTCGACGCATCACGTCCGGAAAGGTCCTCGCTCAACTCCTGTACCACACCATTGGAGACCAGCACGTCACGCCGGGAGATACCCTGCCCCGTGACCATCAGGCCACCTCTTACCAGCACGTCAGCCTTTCTATTTGTCATCGGAGGATTTCCTATATGTTATGTATGTTAACTCCTCGTCCCTCACCGGGTTGGACAATACGCCAATGCCATCTATCTCCACCTCGACAACAACCCCAGAGACAAGCTCGGCGGGCCGACCGGGAGTCCCGGTGAAGATCATGTCGCCGGGTTCCAGAGTCTGACGACGTGATGTCCAGCTCACTACAAAGGGAACGTCGAAGATAAACATGGATGTATTTTCTGACTGTACTTCCTCTCCGTTTACCCGGGCCCGAAGCACCACGTTGTCGGGGTTAATATTGTCGGCAATATAGGGTCCCACCGGTGAGAATGTGTCGGAGGATTTGGCCCGCCACCACTGACCATCGCCCCTCTGCCACTCTCTGGCGCTCACGTCGTTGCCGCAGGTGTAACCCAGTACGTAGTTCAAAGAGTCCTCTCTGGAAACGTTTCTGCATCGCTTTCCTATCACGATGACAAGTTCACCCTCTTCGTCGAAAGTTTCCACATCCTTGGGCCGCACTATTGTTTCTCCGTGGGCGATGAGGGAAGAGGGAGTCTTGATGAATATAAGAGGCTCCTCCAGGGGGTCGGACTTCAGGTGGCTGCGATAGTTCAGGCCAAC
>JAGWBG010000291.1:0-602 GCA_021296015.1 Dehalococcoidia bacterium
CATCCCCACCAACACCCCAGCCCCGTCCCCCGTTCACGCTGAGCCGACCCCAATCCCTTCATCTACTGCTATCACCAACCCCGTAGATAGCCCCACACCGGACGCCACTTATGCCCCACCACCGGAACCAACCGGCGGTCCAACTCCCACGGCAACTCAAGGGCCTACGAGCGTCACCGATCCCGTAGATAACCCCACACTGGAGCCAACGCCCAGTCTGACTCCCACCGTAGCTGCGGAGCCTACACCCGCCCCCGAATCAACACCGGCTCCTCCGCCCACGGCAGCGCCAACCCATACTCCTGTCCCCACCGAGATGCCCCCGGCAGACATGACGGGCAATGAGATCAACGACCTCGCCCACGACTTTACCCTGCCCAGCGTATCGGGAGATACCCATTCGCTCCAGTCGTATAGAGAAGACAAAAGCGTTGTATTGGTCTTCTATCGGGCCTTCTGGTGAACCTACTGCCGTAGACAGCTCGGGGAGCTGAAGGGGGTATACAACGATATAACCGGCCTGAATGCCGAGGTGTTGGCCATCAGCACTGATGACCTGTCGGGAGCCCGGTCCATAGTCGAGAACATAGGGATTATGTTCC
>JAGWBG010000291.1:610-3199 GCA_021296015.1 Dehalococcoidia bacterium
GGAATATGGGGTTCATAACCCACCGCACGGTGGCCGAGCAAGGGCCTCTACCTTCATAATAGACAGGGACGGGATTATCCAATGGAAATACGTGGGTAGTGATATTGGTGACAGGCCATCAGTGCAGAGAATCCTGGAGCAGCTTGCTCTCCTTAATTAACCGGACCATAGCCTTGAAGGTTCTTCCCTGCCTCAAAATGTCTCTTTGTGCCTCTTCTCGCTATTGAAGTGATTGGTCTCAGCTTGCATAATTATGTTGTTTTGACAACTTCGCCGCTGCGTGGTCACCGATGGCAGCATCTAATACTTTGACTACATATTCAGATTAGAGGTGTTCTGCAATATGGAAAATACGCACTCCCCAAGCATGGCGCAATCCGACGGTTCTCTTATCAAGAAGGAGCTTGAGGTCATTCAAGAGCTGGCTTCTCAGGGGAATTACCGGGAGTTCTGGGACGTCTCTCTGACCATAGACGAGCTTTTTATGACCACTGAAGCCCTGCCGGAAAAAGAGTTCGACCGTTTATGGTCGCAATACAGCAAAATCTGCAAGGATGTGGAGCAGAAAGAGGAGGCAAGGCGAGCGGTGGCGCGGTGTAATGTGGGGAAGTTTGAGCGTGAAATCGAGGGCCTGCGCCATAATTATGGGGTGCCGGACGCCGAGTCTCCCATCTCAAAATATCGCTATGGCGCGTTCTGGGCACGTGCCGGGGCAATCCACAAGATGTTTGACTCAATGCCCCTCCTGGGGGAGGACCGGGAAACCCTATGGTCGAGTTACTCAAGCGTCTGCGATGCCGTCAGAGAGGTACATAAGGAAGCGCAGGAGGAATCGGGCAAACATCGCCAGCTAATCGAGTCAATTATCCGTGGCGCACAGTCCAGCGCTGACGCATCAACCACCAGAGAGGACCTGATAAGCGTAAGGGAGGTGATGCGCCAGGCCCTATCGCTTTTGAAAGAGACCTTGATGCTGAAAGAAGACGGGGACCATTGCTGGAGCTATTGGCGTGACGTGAACGAAAAGATGGGGTTGAAGCATCAGGGTATTCAAAGGGACGCCTACGACGAGGCCAAGCGGGAAGCCGACAAATATGTTAGCGATACCACCCAGGACAACCCCTACGAAATCTTACAGGGGATAAAGGATGTCCAGAAGAATCTGGCGAACCTGTACCTGTCCAGGGAGCAAAGGGACGAGTTGCGTCGCATGTTGAACGACGCGTGGGACCGGGCACAGGCAAGAATTGGAGAACTCAGGGAGGGGAGGCGAGAGCAGCGCGAGAGGTGGGTAAAGCTGCAAGAGGAGCGAAAAGAAAGGCACGAAGACTGGCAGCAGAGAATGGCCGTTAACCTGGAGCGTTGGGATGGCGACATCAAGACGGCCGAGGAGGAGATTTCCCAACTGGAGCAGGGCATTCATGGCCTAGAGGAGGAGGTGGCTCAAGCCACGAAGGCCGAATATGCCAGTGTACTTGAGAGGATGATAACCGGGAAACGGAGGGAAATCGCCAAGATTAAGGACAGGATAGCCGATTTGCAGCGAAGAATAGAAGATGTGAGAAGTAACCTGGAGCGGGTGACCGAGCCCGAACCGACAACGGCCAACCTGGAGGGGTAGCAGACGGGATTCGGTTCCCGCCGAACACATGAGGAGATCCCTTACAGAAGGGGGCCTCCGGGCATCGTAGATGTCATCCATCTGCTCTCCATAGCTTGCTCGACATCTGCAAGTCAAGTAGCCCTTTAGCGCCGCTGAACTCCTGACCACGGTGGTATAGGTTAGGCTATCGGACCGTAACGTGACATCAACTGAACTAAGATCCCGGTTACTCAGTTCTATCCATCTCAGCACATTGTCACTGAGGCTGAATTAATCTTGGACGATATTTGAGGCTCAACAGAGCACAGATCGACTGTTCCACTGGAGCCCTACTACGATGCGTATTCATGTAGTGTTGAGTTCTGATGGATAGCACGCTTTTCACAAAAGAATCGTCATGATTTTTCAACAGGTTAGCCAATTCGTGCCTTTCCCGCCATTCGAGTTTCCGTGCGGCGTCTAGCAACGCAAAATAACCAATCACACCATAGGCTGGAGTATCTGCTTGCTCAACCACATTGGCAAGCGCAGGTCTGATTTCGGGGACATTTATAGACTCCACAATCTGTTCAACATTTATCATAGTCCATATGAAGGAGAGCCATTCTAGCTCTCTCTTAATCTCTTGGATATTGTGGCTAGGGCTCCTGGTCTTCAGATGACCTTGACCGCTGAATTCACGAGCCGCAATCCCCCATCAGCCACGATTTTGATGATTTCCTCAATCTTGTCCCTTGTTATGGTCCCATATTTACTTCGTAGGATCTGTCCCATGATCTCGTTGTTTTTTAATATGCGATAGCATCCATTCACGACATCCGGGAATTCTGCTGTACCTTCATCAGTAATTCCATCTTGGTCGTCTACAGAGTCCGCAGCTTCATCTCGAGCAGCCCTCTCGCGTTCCCTCTCAGACTCAACGCTATCAACCGATAAAATGCTTTCAGGAAGACTAGCTACAATGTCTCGGAATCTACGAGTTTCGG
>JAGWBG010000292.1 GCA_021296015.1 Dehalococcoidia bacterium
GCTCACCAGATTCTCGAGCGCAACGCCGACCCTACCGAGGAGGAGATACGCCACGGACTGGCCGGTAACCTCTGCAGGTGCACAGGTTACCATAACATCGTAAAAGCCATTCAGTACGCTGCCAGAAAGAGCTAGGCTACCCCCTTCCATTTGATACCTTCCCACTCCCGAAAAAGGAGGCGGCAAGATGACCACGAGTTCCTTTGAATATTTTGCCCCCACTACTCTTGGGGAGGCCCAGACTCTCCTCAGTCAGTACGGAGGGGATGCCAAGATAGTTGCCGGTGGGCACAGCCTCATACCTACCATGAAAATCAGGTTGGCCGAACCCAAATACCTGATTGACCTGGGAAGAATCTCGGAACTTTCCTACATAAGGGAGCAGGAGGGTGGCATCGCCATCGGCGCTATGACCACCTACTACCAGATAGAGAGTTCCTCCACGGTGAGAAGCAGATACCTGGCGTTGGCTGAGGCCTCTGGTGAGGTGGCCGATATGCAGGTGCGGAATAAGGGAACCATAGGCGGTTCACTGGCCCACGCCGACCCGGCCGCAGACCTGCCCGCGGTAATCCTTGCCCTGGAGGGCCAAATATCATTAGCAAGCTCTGGTGGACAGCGCACGCTCGTCGCCGATGATTTCCTCGTGGATACCTTTTCTACCGCCCTCGGAGACGATGAAATCATCGCCGAGATACGAATCCCCGCTTTGCCTGCCAACACTGGCGGCTCCTACAAGAAGTTCGGAAACAAGGCCTCTCATTTTGCCATAGTTGGGGTTTCGGCTATAGTGACCATGAGCGGCGGGACCTGCCAGAGAGTCCGGATAGGCATTACCGGAGCCGGGCCAAGGGCCGTGCGGGGCAGGAGCGCCGAAGCTGTCCTGGAGGGTAAGGAACCTACCGGGAGTAACCTTGCCCAGGCATCGGAACAGGCGGCCCAGGGTATAGATTTTCTTGGCGACATTCACGCTTCCGAGGAATACCGCGCTCACCTTACCCGGGTATTTACCAGACGAGCTTTGGAGGAGGCTATCAGCCGGGCCCGGTAGTTCAAGCTGGCAGTGATGATCCTCCATTCAGGTCATCTTAGAAGGGACTTATTCCTTTCATGGCAGACACCACATGCGCCATTTGCAGCTGTACTCCGCGTCCGGGGAGAACTTTTACCTTCAGGGGCACTAAGGGACAGTCCGAGAAATGTCTGCGATGCGCGCTGGGCCACTGGCCCATGCTCAGAAGGTCCCTTCTTACCGCCCTATTAGTGGGCACTATCCTGGCCGTTCTCAATCAGGGAGACAGGCTCTTCTCTGGGTCGTGGGTGTCGGCCTTCTACTGGAAGATACCGCTGACCTACTGTGTGCCTTTTCTGGTGACTACCTGGGGAGCCTTGAGCAACAGCCGCAGGTAAGCTTGCAGGTCTTGGATTCAGTCCGGGAGATTATAGTTCGTTAATCCTGCTTGCCAGGCGGAAGTCGCGGCGTGTGAGGCCACCCTCACTGTGGGTGGTGATGGAAAGGGTTAGGCGGGTGTAGTTGATGACAATGTCGGGGTGATGGTCTATCTCCTCGGCAACCTCGGCCACCCTGTTTACGAAGACCATA
The DNA here is from genome assembly GCA_021296015.1 of Dehalococcoidia bacterium. Lineage (GTDB taxonomy): Bacteria > Chloroflexota > Dehalococcoidia > Lucifugimonadales > JAGWBF01 > JAGWBG01. The sequence continues at coordinate 1,604 of JAGWBG010000292.1, forward strand.
TTATCCTTGAAAGAAGAGAAAGAGAACTCCCGGACTATGTACTGGCCATCCTGACGCCAGCCATCAACTTGCTTCAGGCGCTTGTCTATCTCCTCTTGGGAAAGCAGTGGAGGCATAGCTGGATAGCTCCCCTAGCTCGTGGGTATTTCCAGGCCGTGGCCTGGCTGTTTGTGTGCCCGAGCGTTGCGCACATAGCCGGCGGTAGGAGTTTCCAGCCGTTTGCGGTTCTCGGCACTCAGGGGTCTTACCTGCCCCGGCACGCCTATTACAAGGGACTCGTTCGGTATCCTGGACTCGGCCCGTACCACGGCTCCGGCGCCTATTAGACAGTAGTCCCCAATCTCCGCCGACTCCAGAATGACGGCATTGATGCCTATCAGCACGTTGTTCCCCACTTTGTGCCCATGAATAACGGCACCGTGAGTCACCAGCACGTTGTCCCCTATGTCCAGGTAATCGTCGCTATGAATTACACAAGTCTCCTGGATGACTGAGCTATTGCCTATGGTTATCTTGCCGAAATCAGCTCGGATTACCGCACCGGGCCAAACGCTGGAGTTCTCCCCTATCTCCACGTCTCCCACAATGTAGCAAGCCTCGCTGATGAAGGCCGTAGGGGAAATTCTGGGGGTCTTGCCATTGAAGCT
>JAGWBG010000293.1 GCA_021296015.1 Dehalococcoidia bacterium
GAAGCAGGGACGGGAACGAGCCTGTAACCCGCAGGTATCTGGAATCCAACCTGCTTTTCCACTTCACCATAGGAATTACCATACTGTTCCTCCACAACTGGTTTGCGCTGTTGGCGCTAGGACCTGATAATCTGGGAGCGCCCGACGCGTCCGGGAACCATCAGAGGTGGATTATCTGGGCGGCGGTGGACGTGTTGCTGCCCATGACCCTGGGGATAACGGGCTTCCGCATGTGGGGTGACGCACACAAGTCCTGACCCTTTCGTTGCACCGTCGGACGCTGCCTAGCCATGGCAACGCCCCACCCGGTTTGAACTCTCCCCGGGGCGGCATCTCACGCCCGCACTGTGGGCACTCTGGCCAATCAGCTATCTGTACAGATAGCTGATTGGCCATATCGTCACCACATATCCGGGAGGTTTGAATGATGAGCACTGAAGCTTTAGGAGGCTCCGGTCTTCAATCCGGTTTCGTGCTGGCCGTCGTCATCGCGGCGGTGTTACTTGCCAACCACCTAGGTGGTAGCGTGGGCTTGGCAAAAAGGGTTACTCAGGTTGCTCTTGGTCTTGTCTTGATGATGTTGGTCTTTAGCGCAACCACAGCCTTCCACGGGCCGTTGGCTATTCCCGTCACGGAGCTGGAGACCGTGTTTGACTCTGAACAGCAGTTGATGGAACTGAACAACGAGTCGGCCCAGCGCAATTCAGATGTGGGCACCATCCACGTCGGGCTGGGGATTATCTTCGTAGCGCTAGGGGTGGTCCTATTCCGCAAGCTGAGTGCGGTCACACCCGCATTCCTGCTGGGTGGTGTCCTGCTTATACTGCTTGGTGCTCCCACCGGGAGAGAGGTGCCCGACCCACTGAACGCCTTCGCAGGCTTACTGGGTGCTGTGTTACCGGGAACCCTGAGCGATGCCGGAAACGCACGTGACATCGCCCGTTTCGTGGTGTTGCTGGTGGGCACCGTGTTACTGGCGGGGCTGATATATTTCCGATGGGAACGCGATGAGTCCCCTGGAGACGCTCCGGAAAAGTCCGAATCCTAGACACCAATGCATAGGCAAAGGTCCATTCTGCCTGGCCCAAGAGCTTCATTCAGAACTAAGCAGGGGACTTTAGGAGATCTCTGAAAAACGTCATTCCGGTGCAGAGTTGGCCCCGTACTCCGCCCTGCCTGTCGGCAGACAGATAGGGGGCCTGAATCCAGAAATTTGGAGAGTCTGGATATTGGCTCTCCCCGGCGAGTCTTCGACTTTCACCAGTATGACGGGTCGCCGATTCCGACGTATTCAGAGTTTCCTTGGCAGGTGCGATGCGCCCGGCCCACGGAGACCCTATTCCCAGTCTCTCCCCCTCCAGGGCCTCCAGCCTGGAGAGCGCGGGGGTCGGATAGGCTCCCCTATCAGCAGCTTGTATCCTGCCATAAGCAGGACTCCGGCCACGAGTCCCCCCAAGTGGGGCAGGTAAGCTACGCCAGCCCCCGTCGAGACCGGGCTGAAGGAGCGGACGCTGAGAAGCAGAGGCAACCCGCTGAAGACGACAAGCAGGGCGATGGCGTTTCTATAGGGGGACTCCAGTAGATACGCCCCCACCACACCGGAAATCGCTCCGCTGGCTCCAATGAGGACCGCCTGGGTATCGAGGGTGGAGGCCACCTGCGTCCAGGTAGCAGCCACCCCGGTAGCCATGTAGAAAATTAGATATTTGACGTGGCCCAGCCGCTGTTCCACCCCTCCTCCGAACCCGTACAGGAACAGCATGTTTCCCAAGAAATGAATCGGGCCACTGTGTATGAACATGGAGGTGAACACGGTACCCCAGGTGGGTATGGGTGAGGCTATGTCAGGCCCGAATCTGTTTCCGAGGGTCTGGAACTCAATCCCGCTGGTTATCTCCAAGGGTATAAGCCCGTACTTCCAGAAGAAGATGTCCCGGTCCAGGCCGCCCAGCGAAATGGTATATATGAAAGCCAGGGCGTTTATGGCAATGAGGGCAAAATTAACCAGGGGTCGGCGACTTTGAGAGAAGGATTCTAGGAAGGATTTCACACCATTACCTGTCTGACCTCGCCGTCAGACGGCACTGACTTGATCGGGTCCGAATCTCGGCGAAACAACTGCCGCCCATGGGCGGGGCTACACCGCCGACTCTTCCGCCCCTTCCATGAGACGGGCGCGTCGTCGGGCATATTCCTGGGACAGCAACCCCATAGCCAGGGAGTCGTACCATTCGCCTTCGTTGGCG
>JAGWBG010000294.1 GCA_021296015.1 Dehalococcoidia bacterium
GCCAAAGACAATATCACCCGGCGAGAGCCGTGGAAGGACGCATTGGACTACTTCCTCTTCCGCAGGATGGGCGCTGAGTGGTGGGACTCAAAGTTATTCGCCTATACCTCCGATGACCGATGACACGTAGCCACGAGCCACCTCATAAAGCGCCTGGGCGGGATGACTGCAGCCTCAACCAGGCCCGGCTTGCTATTATTGACACGATTCTACGGCGGGGTCTACAATAGGAATACACCAAGGATGGAGGCCGGGTTCATGTTGGAGATGAACATAGATAGCATTAGAGTTAGCCTTATGAACTATCAGAGGGTAGTCATACTCAAGGAGAAGGAGTCTGACCGCTATCTACCCATCTGGATAGGGCCGGCCGAAGCGGATGCTATCGCCGTGAAACTCCAGGATATATCAGTGCCCAGGCCCCTCACCCACGACCTGCTAAGCTCTGTCATTGACACCCTCGGAGGGGCGGTCAGTCATATACTGGTAAACGACCTCGAAAGCGATACATTCTACGCTAAAATCACCATCACCGTTAACGGCAACAGCGTGGAAATAGATTCCCGACCCAGCGATGCCATAGCTCTGGCGGTACGGACGAAGGTGCCCATTTACGCCGAGGAGAAGGTCATTGATAAAGCCGGGATACTTCTGGACAAGGAGACCGGCAAACCCATACTGCCCGAGGACACATCTGAAGGACAGGATGAGAAGTCCCCGGAATTGCGGGAGGAGGAGCTACGACGCATGTCTGCCTTCACCGACTTTATCAACAGCCTGGACCTGGAGGATTTCGGCAAAGAGCAGCGGCAGCAACAATAGTCCCTCACGTCCTGTCTGCATGATAATCAAGAAAGCCCCGGCCCGGATGGTCGGGGCTTTCAATGAGAGCAAGCCCCTTCCATAGAAGCGAAGTTGACTTATTAACAAACCTAGTGATAGAATTCACAAGGCTTATGGGGAGGGCGTTTTGGAGGGGTTGAGCCTTGCCCTGCGCTACCTGGGGATAGGCTGGTATGTGGCCCTTTGCATCGTCATAGGGGTGCTAGGTGGACGATGGATTGACGGCCAAGCAGGGACCGACCCAATATTCACCCTGGTAGGTATTGCGCTGGGCGCCATCGCGGCCTTAAACGGCATATACAAGATGGTGAGGCCGCTGCTAAGAGAGTCGAGAACCAAAGAGGATTAGAGACGGGGGTAAGACCTGGTGCCTTCAGGTTCGGGAGGTAAGAGATTCCTCCTGTTAGGTCTCATGATAGCGCTGGCCCTCCTCATCGCTGGGCTGATTACCGGCGCTATAGGAGCGGGATTTGTCCAGTCGGATGAAGACAAAGCCGCAGGTAAAACGGCAGAGGGCATCATCCCCAAACCTGAAGTACATCTCCCAGCACAGGTGGTGTTCGTTGGGCGGGACCAGTACCTGGACTTTCTCGACGCTGAGTACAGGGAAAAGGCGCTAGAGGCCCAAGGCCTTCACGGCCATGACCTGGAAGAGGCAATGGAACATGAGACCGGCGAGCGTACCGGGAAGAACCTGCACCAGTTGGTGGAGGAAGGTTCCTTTGGGGGCGGCTTCAACTGGACCGTTACCAACACCCTTCTTTCATCGTGGGTAGCGAGCATTATCGTCATAGCCATATTTGCCATAGGGACCCGCAAGCTGAAGATGGTCCCGGGCCGCTTTCAGAACTTCTGTGAGATCGTCGTAGAAGGGCTGCTCAACTTCGTCGAAGGCGTTATCGGAAGGGAACGTAGCCGCCTGCTGCTGCCCGTTATAGCGACCATTTTCCTCTTTGTGCTGTTCAACGCCTGGATAGGCCTGATTCCTATTTACCAGTCCCTTGGGTTCAAGGAAGACGGCCTCATTAAAATCCATCTACTTCGACCGGCAGGGACGGACATGAATATGCCCTTGGCCCTGGCCCTCATATCCTTCTTCTACGTGGAACTTCTGGGACTGCGTATCTTGGGCTTCAGTTACATCGGCAAGTTCGTGCGCCTGGGCAGCCTGCGCAGGGGTCTAAGCGGACTCATGCGGTTCCGTCTCATGGATGCCTTCCAGGGGTTTTTGGACTTTGCCTTTATAGGCCCACTGGAAGCGTTCAGCGAGCTGGTCCGGGTAATCAGCTTCACCTTCAGGTTGTTCGGAAACATGACCGCCGGGGAAATCCTGGTGCATGTATCGGCCTACCTCCTCACATTCATAGGTAACATTGGAGTCAACGCACTTG
>JAGWBG010000295.1 GCA_021296015.1 Dehalococcoidia bacterium
TGCTTCTGTACAGCACCCGGGAATACAAAAAGACCCGTGTCAGGTACTTCGTTTAGGCCTGTCTTGAGCAGGACGAGTAAGGAAATTGGTGATGCCCGCATATTATCCCATTTTTCTGGACCTGAATGGGAGGCCATGCGTCATAATCGGCGGCGGAGAGGTGGCCGAGCGCAAAATCAAGAGCCTTCGGGAGTGCCGGGCCAGGGTTACGGTCATAAGCCCGGAGGTCACTCCCAGCATTGAGGAGATGGCCGGCAGGGATGAGCTGGAGTGGATTCCCAGGGAGTATTCCCAAGGCGATTTGCAGGGAGTCTTTCTGGCCATCGCCGCAACCGACCGGCAGAAAGTCAACGAGGCCATAGCCGGTGAGGCTGAGACGGAAAAGGTTATCCTCAACGTGGTTGATAACACCCCCTTGTGTACCTTTATTGCCCCTTCGGTCTTGAAGCGCGGCGAAGTCACTATGGCCATATCCACCGGCGGTGCCAGTCCGGCCCTTGCACGCAAGCTGAGGGAGTCCCTGGAGCACAGTGAGGCGCTTGGTTACGCCTCTCTTGCCGAAATCCTGTCTTCCGCGCGAAAAGAGGTCAAACGCCGGGGCATAGAGGTGCATCCCGACCGATGGCAGGAGTGCATCACCACAGACCTGGTGTCCCTGGTGGAAGCCGGCCGGTCACAGGATGCTCTCGATAAGCTGATGTCCATGCTTATTGCGGACGGTCAGGAAGGGGCAAGGGTGTCGTCCTGATGGCCCTGCAGAGCGCAAATAGGCGTGTCCTCGTGGGCACCAGGGGCAGCAGCCTTGCATTGCTTCAGACGGATGAAGTCCTGGACCAGCTCCGAGCCGCCCGCACCGACATTGACTTTCAGGTGCGTACTATTAGCACCGGCGGCGATGCCTCATCGGAGGCACCCCTGGCGAGTCTGGGACGGGGTATTTTCGTGAAGGAGATAGAAAGGGCCCTCCTGGATGGGGAGTTGGACATGGCTGTCCACAGCTTGAAGGACATGCCCACCTACCTCCCCGACGGCCTCGCCATAGGTGCGGTGCGCAAGCGTCGTGACCCGAGGGATGTTTTGGTGGACCGCTGGGGTTGCACCCTTGCCCAGCTTCCCCCCCAGGCCAGGATTGGCACAAGTAGTCCTCGCCGTGCGGCCCAGCTTATGGCTCTCCGCAGGGACGTTGAAGTATTGACCATAAGGGGCAACGTTGACACGCGCCTGCGAAAGGCCGCGGGAGACCAGTACGACGGCGTTGTTCTGGCCGCCGCCGGCATCATACGCATGGGTCTTGAAGGAGAAGTTACCGAGTTCCTTTCCCCCGATGACTTCGTACCTGCCCCCGGCCAGGGCGCTCTGGCCGTAGAAGTGCGTGAAGACGACGAGGAAATGTTGGCCCTATTGTCCGCCGTCGAAGACCCGCAGACCAGGTGCGCGGTCACCGCGGAACGGGCCTTTCTGGAGGCCCTGGGTGGAGGATGCCAGGTTCCTGTTGGGGCCTATGCCTTGCCCGATGGTGATAACATGGTGTTGACCGCCTTCCTGTCCTCTCCCGATGCCAGCAGCATATTCAAGACCAAGGTACAGGGCGGGGTCGGTGACCCTCATGGATTGGCTAAGGACGCTCACCGGCAGCTTATCGAGAGTGGTGCAGGCACCCTTCTCAGGACGTAGCTGAACGGATGACTCATTAGTTGGTGTGTAAATTGCCGGGTATAGTTTACCTGATAGGTGCAGGGCCGGGGGACCCCGGTCTGTTAACCGTGAAAGGTCTTCGCTTTCTGCGGAAGGCTGAGGTAGTCGTATACGACCGCCTCGTAGACCGGCGCATACTGGGCAGGGCCGGAATGGGGGCTGAGTTGGGCTACGTGGGCAAAGGCCCGGGCCAACGAGCTATGGAGCAAGAGGAGCTAAACCGTTACATTGTGGAGAGGGCCCTGGAGGGCAAGGTGGGCGCCAGACTCAAGGGCGGTGACCCTTTCGTATTTGGACGCGGGGGCGAAGAAGCTCAAGCCCTTGCCCTGGCGGGGGTCCCCTTTGAGGTAGTGCCGGGTGTGACCTCGGCTGTCGCCGCCCCTGCCTATGCCGGCATACCCCTGACTCACTGGGACATGGCCTCCTCTTTCACTGAGGTCAGTGGAAGAGAAGACCCCAACAAGGATGAGCCGTCCGTTCAATGGGGTGCCCTGGCTCGAAGCGGCGGCACGCTGGTAGTCCTGATGG
>JAGWBG010000296.1 GCA_021296015.1 Dehalococcoidia bacterium
TTCGGGTTCTCCCACCCGGAGATGGCGAAGGCCCTCGTTGTGGCTGCCACAGGCTCCGGCACCACCAGCCGCGAAGCGGTTCAAAGGGAGGGCACCGAGGTATCGAGGCGCTTCGAAGAAGAGGGCATGGAGGTGATGGCCGAGGAATACGCCCGCGGCCCCGCGCGGGTACAGTACCTGCGAAAGGACCCCAAGGGCTGGGAGGAGTTCAAGAATGGGCTTGCAGCTCACTCGGCCATAGGCTCGGCCTACACCTTCCGGGGCATCATACTCAGGCGGCCCACCATCTTCGCCCTGGAAGACAAGCTCCGCGCTCTCAACGTGCCCACGTTGGTCCTAATCGGCGATGAGGATGAGCCGTGTATCGAACCCGCCGTATTTATGAAACGCCATATCCCCAGGTCCGGCCTGGTTGTCCTTCCCCAGTGCGGCCATACTGCCAATCTGGAGGAACCTGACCTGTTCAACAGGGCCGTACTGGACTTCCTTACCGCAGTCGAAGCTGGCCGTTGGGTGGAGCGTGAGGCTATATCATCTTCGGGGGGCATGCTCACGCGTTAGCCGTGAGGGTCAGGGATAAGCCACCCCGCCGGACCTTTCAGCTTTGGCGGGCGGCGACTCGCCCGCGTTCACGTCGAGTTTCAACAAGTCATTTCAGGAGAATCCGAGATGGAAAAGATAATTCAGGCAGACCGGTTTATTGACGGCCGTGGCGGCCCCGTCGCGGAGAACATCGCCGTGGTGGTGTCGGGAGGCCGGATCAAGGAGGTCGTCCCAAAGGAACGTCTGAACATACCAGAAGGCGACGCCCGCGAAATACATGAGTTCCCCGGGGCAACCTTACTCCCCGGCCTCATAGACTGCCACACCCACACCAACATGCCTGCCAACGGCCGCCGAGGAGAAGACGTAATACCTGATGGGGACGATATACGGCTGTTGCGGTCGGCCCATAACGTCCGTGTGGCACTCAGGTCGGGAGTGACCACCATGTGTGACAATGGCGCATGGAACCTGACGGCATTCTCATTAAAAGAAGGTATACAGGAGGGGCTGGTGGAAGGTCCCGACCTGCTGGCATGTGGACGCCCTATCACCACCACGGGCGGTCATTGCTGGTTCATGGGTTCGGAAGCCGACGGGGTAGACGGCGTGCGGATGGCGACCCGCCAGCTGATTAAAGAAGGAGCAGATTTCATCAAGGTGATGGCCACCGGTGGGAGCACCCTGACCAGCAACCCATATCGCCCCGCATACACGATAGACGAACTCAGGACCATAGCCAACGAGACCCATAGACGGGACAAGGTGGTTGCCGCGCACTGCCGTTGCACTCACGGCATGTCCAACGTCCTTGAGTCCGGCTTCGACATCATCATTCACGGATTTTTCGCCGATGAAGATGGAGTACGGAGATTTAATCCCAGGGTGGCGGAGCAAATAGCAAAGCAGGGTGTGTGGGTAAATCCCACCCTTCATATCGGCAGGTCGCGCATCTGGCAATTGTGGGAAAAGAGGGATACGGAGGGGCTGACCGAAGATGAGGTGGACATTCTCGCAAGGGCGGAGGAAGGCTACCGGACGGGCCTCAATGAATGTGGTCAGCTCATCGAGTCGGGAGTGAAGCTGGCAGCCGGTTCAGACTGTGGATGGGGTGTTTACCCCTTTGGTCAGTTCGCCCACGAGATAGGTGCTATGGTAGAGGCGGGCCTGACACCCATGGAAGGCATCCTGTCCGGTACACGGAACTGCGCCGAGGCCCTCAGAATCATTGACCGGGTTGGGACTGTGGAAGCCGGTAAAGATGCCGACCTGTTGGTTGTGGAAGGTAACCCTGACGAGGATATTACCGCTCTGACCAGGGTGGCAGCGGTGTTCAAGGCGGGTAGGCTGGTCCGGTAGCCGGTGAGACATGAGTAGGCTATAATTACAGGTGCGCAACCCGGATACACTCTCATCACAAAGGGGGGTGCTCAGGGACCTGCGCAGTCGTCGCATCCAGGGGCGGTTAGCTCAGTTGGTCAGAGCACCTGCTTTACACGCAGGGGGTCAGAGGTTCGAGTCCTCTACTGCCCACCATGACGTAGGCTCAACCCATCATTCGGGCCGCCCTAGGCCTCCCAACCAAAGCTCGAAAACAGTGCTAGCTACCGTACACGTCGGCCCACCACTTCCCGCCCTTGGCGTGTCGTTAATTCCGCCAACCTGCACAT
>JAGWBG010000013.1 GCA_021296015.1 Dehalococcoidia bacterium
GAAAAGAGGAGTTGCATAGGGTGGGCGAGCAGTTCCGCCATCTGGTCATCACGGCTATAGCGGTCCTGGTGGTCACCGGAGTCATTCTCACACTGAGCCGCCTGACTTCCGATTACGTGGGGCTGCCCTACGTTGTCGTGCTCGTCATCAAGATAGCACTGGCCCTTTACATGTTCTACCTGGTGCGATTCCTCAGACCCCGTACTTATGAGGTGGAGCCAGCCCCAACAAACAGGAGATTACATCGTTTCACGTCTCTCTTCACGGGTGCTACGACAGTGTTGGTGCTGGGGGTAATCGTGTTTCTCCTGGCCGATATACTGCGTGCGCTAATCGAGCGGGGATTTGAAGGAGAGGCGAGCTAAAGACTACGGGAGGCCCTATGAGGAAGGACATGATGAGTATTCTGGCTTGCCCGGTGTGCAAGAGCAGGCTGGAATTGGAGATAGACAAAGATGAAAAGGATGACGTTATATCCGGGACCCTCCTATGTACCGGGTGCAATGGGTCCTACCCCATAGCGGACTCCATACCCAACCTGCTTCCTCCTCAGCTACGGGGATAGGCAGAGCAAAAGCACGCCAGAAACCCGACCCCGACCGTCGGGTTCTTTCAATTCTCGAAGTCATAGGAATATGACCCTGCCTGTGCGACGGAAGTCCCCCATTTTTCACTCCCAGGAGCGGAGCGGCGAGGAGTCTAAAAAGCCCCTTCCGAGAGGCATGGGTTACAGATTCCTCCCTGCCATAGGCAGACAAGGCTGCGCTCGGAATGGCACGGTAGGGAACAGGATGGACTGGGTTAGATACCCGCTCCCGTACCAGCAGTTTTGCACCATTAACTTAATAGGAAATTAAAAATTCCCCTTTACAATTGACACCTACATAAGGCGATGGCAGGAGGCGTTGCATGAATAGCTTGACTAGGGGAATGAATTTGGGGATGGTCACGGTCGGTATAGCCGTAGCCTTGGCGGTCGCATTTTTTTGGGTTGGTCCCGATTCGCAAGCGGTCTCAGTCCCGGCATCGGCTTCTAGCCTTTATAGCGAAGGCGACGTGGTCGGCATCTACGAGCGTGTAAGCCCGGGGGTGGTAGAGGTAAGCTCCAGCGTAGGTTCGGGACGTAGGCTAATTGGCAAGGGGACAGGCTCAGGCTTCCTTATAGACACCGAGGGGCACATAGTGACCAACCACCACGTAATAGACGGGGCCGGCAACGTGAGGGTCAAGTTCAGCGACGGCACCAGCGTTGACGCCGAAATCATGGGCACACATAAAAGCAGCGATCTGGCTCTGCTGAAGGTAGACTCGTCTGCGGTGTCCGATATACAACCGGTTACTCTAGGCGATTCTTCCATGCTAAAACCGGGCCAGATGGCCATAGCGATTGGCAACCCCTTCGGGCTGGAAGGCTCGATAACGGTAGGTGTGGTCAGCCAACTTGGGCGCAGTCTCTCCAGTCCCTCGGGGCGGTCCATAAACGACGTAATCCAGACTGATGCCCTTATCAATCCTGGCAACTCCGGCGGGCCCTTACTCGACTCCAACGGAGCCGCAATAGGCGTCAACACGGCAATACACGTGTCGCCTACCAGCAACAAAGTTGGAGGTATCGGGTTTGCCGTACCCATCAATAACCTGACGTCGGTCTTGTCCAGGCTGAAGAGCGGAAGTAATATCGTGCCTCCCTGGCTGGGCATCAGTGCGCTGGATATAAATGCCGACTTGGTGGAGAGCCTTGACCTACCGGCGAACAGTGGCGTTTACATTGTGGGCGTGGTGCCGGACAGCCCGGCGGATGAAGCCAGTTTGAGAGAGTCCGGCACAGGTACTCTGGGAGGACCGGCCGCAGGAGGCGACATCATTACCCACGTGGACGACATAGCGGTGGACTCCGTCGCCGACATAATAACCCAGCTTAACTCCAAGATGCCCGGCGATGAAACCACCCTCACGGTTGTCCGTGGCAGCGAGACCCTGGAAATATCGGCGACCCTGGGTGAGTGGCCCGAAGACGCACTTCGGGACACCCGATGATGATAAATGGCCCGACGACTGGGGACCCCCCCGGTTCCCGTGGGAGGAGTTCAAGCGGTTCTTCCCGGATAGATAGTACGCGCCGAACACCGCATCTGCTAAAAAGTCCCCAAGTAAAGACGCCCCCGCAACTTTCTACCTCCAGGTTGCGGGGGCTTCTCCGTTTACTAACTCTTTATGCGCTCAACGTCACACCGGCCACGTCTCCATGTTGTAGGCCATGTCCCAGAAGAGGTACTCGTATTTGCAGCTGGTAAGGTAGGTCTCCTGCATTCGAGCCACCTCAGCCGGGCTGGATTGCTCGGCTAGCCTGTTCACCAGAGACCGTGCCCAATCAGCAAGGGACTTGTATTCAGGTGAGATATACATCCGTATCCACTGAGAGTAGAGGGGCGCTTCTGCGGGTTCCCCCTTGCAGGCAAGGTGGCTGCCAATCTCCCAGTAGCCCCACTGGCAAGGCAGGAACGAGGCAGCCAACTCAGAGTAAGAGCCCTGGTAGGCGACATTTAGCAGGAAGTTGGTGTAGGAAAGAGTGGTAGGAGCCGCCCTGGGGCTGTCGAATTGGTCGACTGTAATGCATAACTGGGCACAGTAGCTGCGATGCAGACCCATCTCCGTGTTCAGTGTCTCATGGAGAAGGCGGGCGAACCAGCCCATAGTGTCCAGGTCTTGTGCGCGGGCTGATGCCAGTGCCAGGACACGGCTGTAGTCCACCAGGTACACGTAGTCTTGCCTCACGTAGAACTTGAATTTCTCAACGTCCAGGGTCCCGTCCCCGATGCCGGTCACAAAGGGGTGATTGAGTATAGCCCGGCGCACCGGTTCCGCCTTTTTCTCAACGTCATCGGCGAAGCTCACAGCAAGGCATCTCCCCAGTTTCCATCAAAATATTGGGAGCATACTACAGTACAAGGAGTTACCACCCACGATTTCCCGCTGTCATCGTACCTAGTCCTTCACGGGGAACCCCTCCTGCTTCCAGGGCCACTCACCGTCGGCGGAATCATAGGCTGGTAGCCCCTGCTCAACCCTGTCTCTGTAGGGGCTGGTTACCGGCTCTCTATAGGGATAGATGCCGCCCTCATAGGCTCCCGGGCCGGTCTTGAAGTGTTTGGCCTGCTCCAGGGTCTCGATGAACGGTGCGTTGACGTCGTAGAGCTTGTCCACAGTCTTGGGCCTTGGCCCGGCCTTTGACACATGGCCGTAGAGGGTCCTGCCCACTATTTCCTCGGCCATCCACACGCAGTCAATGAGCTTGTCCATGTCCACGCCCGTCTCAATACCCATGTCGTCCATCATGTGAAGGAGGTCCTCCGAGGGTGCCAGGCCGGTAGCTCGGCCATTGCCACAGTAGGGGCAGCCCCCGAACCCACCGATGGAGCCGTCCATTTCCAGGGTATCCTCCGGCTCCAACACCCGCAGAGCAGCGTAAGCGGAGGGTAGGGCCATGTTGCGGGCGTTGTGCAAGTGGAGCTTGAAGTGTTTTATCCCGGGCCACCTGTCCTTGATTTGGACTATGCTGTCCTCCACCTTGTCGGGCCTGCACCAGCTCATGGGGTCACCCAGGCTGACGCTGGCCACCTTGATACCCGCCTCGTCCCAGAGCTGATGCTGCTTTTCCAACATGGTCATAAGGGCGTCAAGGGGGACTTCGCCTATGAAGTTGGACCCCCAACTTGCGGCGGTCCCTATGCCTCCCTCCCTGACGTTCCGCTCCTGGGCTTCAGCAACAATCTGAGGCCACCGCTCCATCTCCTGCATCTGGGAGCGGTTGGTGTTGCGGCGGGTGAAGGCATCACACATGTGGCAATTGAGCCTTGGCCACTCATCCTGCTCTATGGTGAGAGGAGGCGAATACTGCTTGGCCCGCTCCACGCCACGCTCGTTGAGGGCCAGAGCCGAATAGGTGACACCCGGCTTGGGCTGGAACCTGGACACTATCTCGTCCACCCGGGCCATCTGGGGGGTCCACTTGGGGCTAACGAATGACCCCACGACGATGTGTTTCAGACCTGTCCCGGAGAGGGCATCCAGCAACCTCACCTTGTCATCTACCGAGATATTTGCATCTTCAATCTGCATCCCCTCCCGCATCCCCTCTTCCTTGTAGTTGACCTTGGGCCATCTAGTCATGGGTTCTCCTCCTTGAGTGTCGTAGTTTGTGGCGACCCGAGGGTCTGCCGTGATTATATTTCTTACAGGCAATGCTCAAGAATATTATATACTCCGACTTTCGATATAGCCAACGCCGAGCACCCCTTCACTGTCATTCCGAGCGAAGCGAGGGGTCTAACTCGTTTATCCCAGACCCAGCGTCTCCCGCAGCGTGGCCAACTGTCCTATATGGTCCCGCCAATGGCGAACAAAGTAGCCGGCCGTTAGCTGATGGGCGCTGCGGTCCTCCCTCACGTCGCGGAGGATGGAGTGGAAAACAACCTTCTTCTCCTCTAGCTCGGCGTCCGTGGTGGAGGTCAGGGCCCTTTCCATGCCGGGGAGGACGGCCTCCACGTCCATTCGTATATCGGCCAGACCCTTCCCCTGTCTCTCCGGGGTCAGGTTGGTCAGGTTGGCGGTCACGGGAAGCTCCTGTATGCTCCCCTCCAACGTCCTCCCGACGGCCGTGTGTATGCCCTCTTCGGGCGTTTCCACCATGTGGTAGATTATCTCCCGAGCCGACCACTCTTCATCGTTGGGCTTTGAGTCAAGGTGGGATTCCAGCCCTTCCAGCAAACGATCAAGCTCGCTGCGGATGCCCTGGGTATCTTGAAGAAACGAGTCTCTCTGGGTGGTCATGGCGCTCCTCCTGGCCTTGAAGATAGGTTACTTGTCTATGCCCAGCGTCTTCCGAAACTCGGCTAGCTGGTCCAAATGTTCTCTCCAGTGTCGGCCAATATTGGCTATCATCTCCTGAGCATTGCGTTCGGTGGTAGTAGAGTTGGCGAGAGAGCGGTAGAGCACCCGTCTTTCTGCCAGCATGGCGTCCGTCATATCGGCCAGGGACGACTCCAGGGTGGCGAGGGCGTTGTAAAAGTCCTGTCCCACACCCGCCACGTCCTTTTCCTGCCGGTCCGGGTTCTGGTACGTCTGGCCAAGGGCTATGGGAATCTCCTGCATCCTGCCCTCCAGTACTGCGGGCACTATTGTGCCCCAGCCGCCGCTGCCTGGCGTGTCCACCAGATGGTAGACCAACTCGCGGACAGTCCAGTCAGCAGCCTCGATTTGATGGTCAAAGTAGGGGTCTATTCGGTGCAGTAGACGCTCCAACTCGCTGCGGATATTTCGGATTTCTTGGAGCAAAGCGTCCCTCTCGGTAGTCATAGTCTCCTCCTGACCCTGAAATATGATACCTGTACAGAAGGTACGGCACGTCAGGTAATAGTCACATTATCGCCCAGGGAGACGCTGCCGGGTTGCTCTACAATCCCATACACTCCAAAGTAGGCGGCCCTGGGACTTGGGCGGTAGCTCAAGATAATGCGCAAGGTGTCGGCGTCTTGCTCGCCCGTGGTGGGGTCGTGGGTGGTAATCACACACCGGGGGTCACGGGCAACCACTCTGAGACTCAGCTCAGGCCCAATTTGTATCAGGCCCCCTAGCCAGGTATCCTCCTCATGTGCTTCACAGCCTTCAAGGAGGAGGTTGGGACGGAACCTTCTGCTGTCGGGCGTCATGGTGGAACCCGGCTGCTCGCTGAGCTTTTGTACCGATGCTTGGGACATGACAGAGATGGGGTATTCATCGTAGCACTGCCCGGGCCGGTCGGACCTGACCAAGCTGACCTGCTCCCGGCAGAAATCCGACAGGGCTATGCTCCACTCTCCCGTCAGGACACGTCCCGGCACGTTCCGGCCAAAAATCCGGGTGACATCCTGCTCCCCCGGCACCAGTGGCCCCTCCAGGCTGGCCCCATCGGGAAAGCTCAAACGAAGCCACTCCGGGTCTGCGCAGTACTCGGACTTGACCTGCACCAGATGACCCATCTCCCTCTGGGTCAGGAGCTTGCCATTGGAGCGAATCAGATGGAGCCGCCTGTCCTCCACGATGCCCCTGGGAGCGACGTGTACCGTGTCGGGGTACGCCAGTCCCAGGGACTTTACTGGAGCGACGTGAATGGCTTTAACTGACCTCATCTGGAGCCTTCCACAAGCATTTCGTGCCCCTATCCCCTGGGCACTACCGGCAAGGTTATGTGGGACGGATGCTGGCTGTCATGAAGAATGGTCTGGATGGCCGGTCGTAGCTCCGTCTCCTCCGAGGGCTCGCGTCCGGTGTTGGGGTTGCGGTCGAAGCGCGGGAAGTTGCTGCTGGACACCTCCACTCGTATGCTATGCCCCGCCTTGAAGACGTTGCTGGTAGCCATCAGGTCTATAGTGTACCGGTAAACATTCCCCGGCTCGATAAGCTGCGGCGTGGACTGGGAATCCCGGTAGCGGGCGCGTATGATGCCGTCGGTAAGGGTACGGGTGCAGCCACAGGGACTTACATCTGCCAGCGTGGCGGTAAAGTCGGTATCCGGCGCCGAACTGGCCGCGTACAGGGTAACGGTAACAGGTCCGGTAACTTCCAGGTCCTGCTCCAGCGTGGGTGAAGTGTAGACCAGCACATCGTTACGGGACTCGATTGAGCGCCGGTCGAAGGGGCCTGCTGCCAGGAAGGCCGGGGAGCAGCAAAGCCCGCCGCCTCTCGTGGGCACAGGAGACCTGGGGTCGTAGAGAAACACATCGGGTGACTCCGAACCCGGGCTTTCCGGTGACAGACCGCCATCACCGTTGAGGGTGTTGGCTTTCCCGTCGCTGTGGAGATAATAGTTCACGTATTGCGCACGGGCCAGGGGCCATTCCTGCTCGTAGCGCCAGACGTTATCACCCATCACGAATATGCGCACCGGCGACTCGTCCATAATGCCGTTGTCTATGCCCTTGAGCCAGTAGTCGTACCACCGGAGATGGAGACCGTGCAGGTCTATGGCTGCGTCGTTGGCCATAAGCCCGAAGTAGAACTCGCCGGACACGTCCATACCGGGGCCGTGGTGCCAGGGGCCGATGAGGAGCTTCTGTCCTCTTCTGGCTGCGTCCGTAGCCCCCTTTGCCACCATCCCCTGGTAGTTCTTCAGGGTTCCGCTCAGGAAGGCGTCGTGCCATCCCCCTATGTTCAGAGCAGGGACCGTCATCTCGTTATAGTGGTCCTCTATACGCAAGTGCTTCCAGTAATCGTCGTATCGGGGGTGGGCCAGCCATTCGTAAAAGTAGGGGGCCAGTCCGTCCTTGAGATGGGGAAACTCGCTGGCAGGAAGGAACCGGAAAGCCTCATCCAGCCCGTCCACGGCGGCAATCAGCTTCCCTGCCGTCTCCGGGGGAACAGTCATGTCACGGGATAACCTTTCCAGGTTGGCAAGGGCCAGCGTGCCGATGCCCCATGAAACTATGAGGCCCCACTGAAGGGCACCGCCCTGATAGAACACTCCGTCGTAGAAGTCGGACCCAATCATGCGGGGAACCGTAGCCGTCAGAGATGGCGGGCGGGACATGGCAGCGAGCCACTGGGTTCCACCCAGGTAGGAGGTCCCGAACATTCCCACCTTGCCCGTGCTCCAGGGCTGGGCAGCGCACCACTCCACGGTGTCGTAGCCGTCGTTTATCTCGTTGCGGAAGGGGGTGAACTCCCCCTCCGAGTGGTAGCGGCCCCGGGCGTCCTGTACCACCACAGCGTAGCCGTGGGAGACGGCCCTGACCATGTCTATTCCGCCGGTGCGAGCACCGGGGAGGGCCTTGTTGTAGGGGGTGCGGGCCAACAGCACGGGGACCCTGTCCGGCGTATCCGGGCGGTATACGTCCGCATAGAGACGGGACCCATCCCTCATGGGAAAGGTCACGTCAATCTCCGTCTTCTGAGAGGTATAGGGACCCATAAACGACGTGGTCATGGCACACCCCCTTCTCCGGTTCTCCTTGTTTGAAGGGCAACCCGATTTTCGGGTTCAACCCCTTTATCTTAAGCTATTTCCCCATCCCATGATGTTCAATAGTGTTCGATGCGAATGTAGCATATATCTTATTACGTGTCAACGTGGACACAGTATGCATGAAAGTGCAGGAATACTATGGATGAAATGGTCTGAAAACGTAGACGGCGCACGGGAATCATGCCGATACATGAAACAAATACGAATGTTCAGTCCCTCTCCTTCGACGAGAGAGGGATGGGGTGAGGGTGCCCCTCTCATCCTAGCCTTCTCTCGCAAGGAGAAAAGGGACTTATCATACACCCTCTAGGGGGTTTAGCGCCTGTTCGGTGTGGTATACTGTGCAATATCGTCATGAAATCAATAAATCAATCGGTGTAGGGAGGTAGTGCCATGCCTGAGTATGACCTGGTTGTTCGTGGCGGCACCATCGTGGACGGTACAGGTATCCCCCGGTACAAGGCAGACCTGGCCGTGAAGAACGGCAGAGTGGCCAGGATTAGCGGAAAGATAAGTCCGGGAGGGGCCAGGGAGATAGACGCCAGCGGCTGCATCGTGGCCCCGGGGGCCATTGACCTCCATACCCACTACGACGCCCAGCTCAACTGGGACCCCTACGCATCCTTGTCGGGGTGGTTCGGGGTGACCTCCCTTACCATCGGTCAGTGCGGTTTCGGATTCGCTCCCACCCGGCCCGAGGACCGGGACCTGAACATGCGGATGATGAACCGCATCGAGGCCATTCCCCTTGAGTCTATGCGCCTTGGGATACGCTGGGACTGGGAGACCTTCCCGGAGTTCCTGGACAGCCTGGACCGCCAGGGGTTGGGCGTCAACGTGGGGGCACTGTTCCCCTTCTCGCCCCTGCGCGGCTACGTGCTTGGCATGATGGAGTCCCGGGAGAGACCATCCGTGACCGAGGCGGAGCTAAACCGGATGAAGCAGATATTCTACGAGGCGATGCAGGCCGGGGCTTTTGGATTCTCTACCCAGATGAACCTTATAGACCGCCCCGAAGACGGCGGCTTCCTGCCCAGCCAGGTGGCTTCCGATGAGGAGTTCCTTGCCCTGTCCGAGGTGCTGGGGGAGTTTGGAGTCGGTCATATCGGGCACACCCAGGGCTTCGACCTTACCCCGGAGCAGCACGAGTCCCTGAAGGGGCTGATGGCACAGATGATGAGGGTCAGCGGCCGTCCCCTGCACGTGAATATTGACGACGGCGAGGACCCCTCCTGGATACGGTCGTGTCGGGCGGAAGGCTCCAACGGTTGTGTACCATCGGCGGGATACAGTTCAAGCTGTCTGAGTTCAACCTGTTCGACCGTATGCGCAACTGGGTGCAGCCCCTGGTAGGGACGCCGGAGGAGCGGGCCGTCAAGCTACGGGACCCCGCCGCACGGGCTGCCATGAAGCGGGACGTGGAGGCTTCGGCCCCCGGCGGCATCATAAATTGCGGCAGAATGAGTGTGTTGGAAGTGGTCCACGAGCGGAACTACAGGTACGAGGGTATGACCATACGAGAGATAGCCGAAATGACCGGTCAACATCCTCTCGATGCCTTCCTGGACCTGGCCCTGGATGAGGGGCTGGAGACAGAGTTCATGATACCGCCCAGCAGTACCGAAGACACCTTGAAACTGCGCGAAGCCACGATCAAGGACCCCTACGCCCATATCTCCCAGTCGGACGGCGGTGCCCATACCCGGTATCTCACCATGAGCAACTGGCCGGTGTTCTGGCTGTCCTTCTGGGTCCGCGACAGGGAGATTGTGAGTCTGGAGGAGGCCCACTACAAGATTAGCGCCCTGCCGGCCTGGCTTGCCGATTTCAGAGACCGTGGCATACTCCGTGTCGGGGCTTGGGCAGACATCATGGTTTACAATCAGGAAGAGCTTGGGTACGTGTATGACAAGCCCGTCTTCGCCAACGACTTCCCTGGGGGCGAGCGCCGCCTGATTCAGAAGCCCACCGGACTGCGTAACATAATAGTCAACGGAGCGGTTACCTTTGAGGGTAATGACTGCACGGGTGCCCTGCCCGGAAAGCTGCTCCGCAGCTATGACATGGTGGGCTAAATTGGGAACATTCGGGTATTGACCCCGTCCCTATCCCGCGTTTAAGTGGTGACAGCACATCGGATACAGCGGGGATTGCGGAGGGGCGATTCGCGAATCGCCCCTACGTGTTGTGCAACCGTCACTTTAGTCGGGATAGATTGGCCTACCCCCGGCCATGGAGCAGGACCTTGCCGGGCACCGCTCCCGTTTCCTTGCCGTCCTCGAAGGTGGTCTCACCGTTCACCATTATCCAGCGGTATCCCTCAGCCTTCTGCACTCGGCGCCAATCGCCGCCGGGAAGGTCGTAGACTACCTCGGTGGGGGTGGACCTCAGCTTCTCGAGGTCGTACACCACTATATCCGCAGGCGCACCCTCTCGGATGAATCCCCTGTCCTTGATTCCACCCATGAAGGCGGGAAGGTAGCTCAGCTTGTAGTGGGCCTCTTCCAGGCTCAACATTCCCGTGTCCCGGGCGAGCCATGTTATAGTCTCCGTCGGGAAGTTGCCCAGAACGCTGAACTTGACGTGGGCACCGCCGTCGGATACGCCGGGGATGCAATAAGGCGACTTCAGTATCTCGCCGGTATTTCCGGGGTTGTCAATGGCCTTGTTGCCCAGGAACTCGGTCTGCAGGTCGTCGGCTACTGCCAGGTCAAGGCAGGCGTCTATGATGTGTTTGCCTTCCTGCTCCGCAATCTCGCCGACCGTCAGGCCCACGTAGCGGTCAAAGTCCCTGCGTCCCGTTGCCATCACAATCAGCCCTGCCACAGACCCCAGGAAATTCGGACCGGGGCGCGAGCCGTTGTCCCATTCCTCGCGCATCCTTGAGCGCATATCGGGGTCCTGCATCTTCAGCTTCCGGTCCTCCAGAGACCCTATGGTAATCTCACGCCAGGACGGACTCTCGTCGAAGAGGTTCCAGTCCTGAAGGGTGAACTCCAAGCCACTGCGGACCGTGAGACCCTGACCGTAGAGCCGGAGCCCCCTGTGGTTGGAACGCTCCAGCCAGCTCAGCACTTGCTGGTGTTTCTGGGGTTCGGTATCGTCGGCCTCCACCACCTGGTAGAGGATGGGGCGACCGGACACTTCGGCCAGCCTCTCATAGACCTTCAGCTTGGGGTCAATCGCGCGATAGCCGTCTTCACCGGTGTTGCCGTAGGTAAGCTGTATGAAGCCCTCGTCAAGCTCGGCCAACACCTTGCCGAAGGTGAGAATCTCCTCCTCCGTCATCAGGTCCGTTATCATGGGTGTACCGTCGTAGTCCCGCTGGCCGGAGTTGGGGCCCAGAACTTGAGCCGACCAGCCACACGCTCCAGCAGCCATTCCCTCCTTCACCAACCGGCACATCTCCTCCAACTCAGCCGCCGTGGGGCGCCTCTTTTTGGCCTCGTCCCATCCCATCACCCAACTGTACACGGGCGTCAGGGGCACGTAGCTAATCATGTTCACACCCTTGGGGATACGGTTCTGCAAACGCTCCATGAACTGGGGAAAGGTCTCCCAGTCCCACGACATCCCCTGTACCATCGCCTCGTAGGGTATGGCTTCGTTGCGGGTCAACGCAAGCATCGCCCGCTCCCGGTCCTCGGGCACCGACCGACACGGAGCAAAGCCGAAGCCGCAGTTGCCGATAGCTACGGAGGTCACACCGTGCCAACCCGATAGGGTCAGGTAAGGGTCCCATTGTATCTGGGCGTCGTAGTGGGTATGGAGGTCAACAAAGCCTGGGGATACGATGAGGCCCGAGGCATCAAGTATCTTGGTGGCCTGGCTGCCTCGCAGACCGCCAATCTGGACGATGTTCCCGTCCTTGATGGCGATGTCGCTCACGTAGCGCGGCGTGAGCAGACCGTCAATGATTGTGCCTCCCTTGATTATCACGTCGTACTCTGCCATAACAACCTTCCCCCTCTCACGATATTTTATAGAGATGCTAACATATTCTTTAATCTTTGTCTATTTGAACGTCCGATACGAAACCATTCAGACTTGCGCCTTTCGATTGTCACCCTGCCTGTCGCGGCACAGGCAGGGCCGGACAGCTTTTGTCGTTACCCTGAGTCCCTATCCCCTCATTCCGAAACACTGCCCCCATGTCATTCCGAACATCCCACCCGCTGCGCGTCATTCCGAGTGTGGCGAGGAATCTGAAGTCTGCCTTCATCAGGACGATGCGAATACCAAGGTCGTTAGACTCCTCGCTCGGCTCGGGGTGACAGTTAATGTTGATTGGACGGACGGGCACAGGGCATTCAGGACCGCTGGCCTTGCGAGGACCTTATAAGGGCGATGAAACTCCCATCTTCATAGGAATGACATGGGAGGAGGCGCTTACCCACACACAAGCCGTAAAATGCAATGGCACTGCTGGTACGGTCCAGTATCGTCCGATGGAGACTGCGTTAACCTTGAGACCCCGGTTCTTTGATGGTAATATTGACAGAGTAAAAGGGTGTCGCTCCGATTGGTGCGCAGCGTCTGCCATGGCTTGGCAAGTCCCCTGGCCCTGTCGGGTACACTGCAATACAACATAGCCTGATTACGGGGAGCTAATGGTCATGTCTACAACCCCAGCATGCCGGATTGCACTAAAGGAGTGGGCCGTAGCTGTGAAAGCCCTTGACCGCGGTGAGCAGGTAATGCTGCTGCGCAAGGGCGGCATTCGAGAGGAGGGCAAAGACTTCCGGGTGATTCATCCCGAGTTCTTACTCTACCCCACTTTCGAACATCAGAAGGATGAGCTACTACAGGAGAAGTACCACCAGGACCTCCAACAGGTACTTTCCGAGGCTCAGGGCGGAGACACCATAACTTTCTCTCACTGGGCCGGTGTAGAGGAAGTTATCGAGCTTACCGAGCAGGACAAGCTGGATAACCTATCACCTTATCATATCTGGAGCGACGACTACGCCCAGAAGCGGCTGCACTGGAAGCCCAGGTCTCCTCTGTCCGTCATGCTGCTGCGCCTATACCGGCTGGAGGAGCCGCAGACTGTTCCCTATCTGCCAAGTTACAGCGGCTGCAAGTCCTGGGTAGAGCTGTCCGAGGACGTGCCCCTGGGCCATCTCACCCCCGTGCTTGCGGAAGATGATTTTCGCAGTAAGGTAGGAGAGGTCAAGGCGGCATTGGGTCTCTCACCTTCCTACAAATTCGAGGGAGCATAAAGTATGAAGTACCGCCATCTGCCAAGGACCGAGCTTGACCTGTCCGAAGTCGGATTCGGACTATGGACCGTGGCAACCACCTGGTGGGGACGCATTGAGGAATCGGAGAAGCAGAGACTTCTTCAGACGGCCTTCGAGCTTGGAATAAACTTCTACGATACCGCCGACACATACGGAGAAGGATACGGCGAGGAGATTCTTGCCAAGTCCCTCGGACATGAGCGGCATAACATAGTCATAGCCACCAAGTTCGGTTACGATTTCTACGACAATATCGAGCGCGTAGGTCACAAGGAGCGGACCCAGAAATTCGAGCCAGATTTCATACGTTTCGCTTGTGAGCAAAGTCTGAGACGGCTAAAGACCGATTACATAGACATTTACCAGCTTCATAATCCCCGCATAGACGCCATCGAAAGCGATGAAGTCTTTGATACGCTGGATACCCTGGTGAAGGAGGGCAAGATTCGCTACTACGGGTCTGCCCTTGGGCCGGACATCGGTTGGTTCGAGGAGGGGGAAGCCTCCATGCGGGACCGCCGGGTCAGCTCTCTCCAGATAATCTACAGCATCCTGGAGCAAGACCCGGCCCGCCGATTCTTTCCCATCGCGGGGGAAGAAAATGTGGGTCTTATATCCCGGGTCCCCCACGCCTCGGAGGTCCTCACGGGCCGGTTCTCCCAACCCCCCACCTTCGCCCCGGGAGACCACAGGGCCCACCGCAGGCATGAGTGGCTAACCCAGGCCTTGAAAAAAGCCGAGCAGGTCACCTTCCTGGCAGAGGAGACGGGCCGCACTATGGCACAGGCCGCCATCAAGTTCTGTCTCGCCAAGGAGGCTATTGTCTCGGTCCTTCCCAACATCACCAGCATGGAGGAGCTTGAGGAGTACGCCTCGGCTCCGGATACGCCGGACCTGATGATCGAGGAGAATGAGCAGCTTGACGACCTCTGGGAGAACGCCTTCTATCTGGAGGAGGCTTCTCCCGCCGCCAGCGAGGCCTCCTGAAGTGGGGGACACGCGAGCCTAAGTAAGGAGTTAGTGTAAGTCATGGTACAGCAGACGAGGAAGCTGGTATACCGCTTCGACGAGGGCGACGCCAACATGCGCAACCTTCTCGGAGGCAAGGGGGCGAATCTCGCCGAGATGTCCCAGTTGGGTCTACCCGTGCCGCCGGGGTTCACCATCACCACCGAAGCGTGTATAGACTACTACGAAAGGGACCACCAGCTCCCCGAAAGGCTGTGGGATAAAGTGCAGGAGCACATGCAACTGCTGGAGAGGTCCATAGGAAGGGAGTTTGGCTCTACCACCAGTCCCCTACTGGTGTCGGTACGTTCAGGGGCCAGGGTCTCCATGCCGGGGATGATGGATACCATCCTCAATCTCGGCATCAACGATCAGATAGTCCGCGGCCTTGCAGGTCTCATGGGTGACGACCGCCCGGCCTACGACGCCCACAGGCGCTTTCTCCAGATATACGCCAACGTGGTCATGGGCGTGGAGTCATCTACCTTCGAGGAGATACTGGCCCACCGGAAGGCGGATGCTGGAGTACAACTTGACCACGAGCTTAACCCGGAGCAGCTAGTCGGTGTGATAGGTGACTTCAAGGAGGCCATCCGTAACGCCACAGGGAAGGACATACCAGAGGACCCCTGGCAGCAGTTGCTGGAGGCTATCCAGGCGGTCTTTCGCAGCTGGAACAGTCCCCGTGCTATCGCCTATCGCGACCACTACAGCATACCCCACCACTGGGGCACTGCGGTAAACGTCATGGTCATGGTCTTTGGCAACCTTGGGGATGATAGCGGCACGGGAGTCCTGTTTACTCGCAACCCGCTCAACGGACAGCGCGACCTGTATGGCGAGTATCTCTCCAATGGGCAGGGTGAGGACGTGGTGGCCGGTGTGCGTACCCCTGACCCCATCTCCAAGCTGTCCCAGAGGCACCCCCACATCCACGGCCGTCTATCCGAGATGGCCCATCAACTGGAGAGTCACTACAAAGACGTGCAAGATATGGAGTTCACCGTGGAGGGTGGGCGACTCTATCTGCTACAGACCCGCAACGCTCAACGCACCGTACAGGCGGCGGTAAGGGTCGCCGTGGACATGGTGGAGGAGGGGCTGATAACCCCGGAGGATGCGTTGAGGCGGGTGAACCCGGAGGAGTTGTCCCAGCTATTTGTGCCCCAGTTCGACGCCCAAGCCAGAGAAAAGGCGGTATCCGAGAAGGCGTTCCTGGCACGGGGCTTCGGAGCGTCCCCCGGAGCCGCCACAGGCACGGCTTTCCTGGATGCCACCAGGGCCGCCGACGCCGCAAAGCGGGGCACCCCCGTTATCCTTGTCAGGCCGGAGACCAAACCCGACGATATACACGGCATCCTGGAGTCCAAAGGCGTCCTTACCAGCAGGGGTGGTGTCACCAGCCACGCTGCCGTAGTTACCAGGGGACTGGGCGTGCCGTGCGTTGTCGGGTGTGAAGAGCTACAGGTGGACATCCAGGCCCGACTTTTCACCACCACCGCAGGCCATACCATACGCGAGGGGGAGGACATAAGCGTTGACGGGACCACAGGCGAGGTGTTCGCCGGCTCCATCCCCACCTCCCAGCCCGACCTGGAGGAGCTACATGAGGCCCAGCTTCTCCTCTCCTGGGCCGATAAGACCCGCCGGCTGGGTGTGATGGCCAACGCCGATACCCCTACCGACGCCCAGCGTGCGATCTCCATGGGAGCCGAGGGAATTGGCCTTTGCCGAACGGAGCACATGTTCCTGGGGCCGGAGAGAGTGCCCGTTGTCCAGAAGATGCTGATTAACGCTCAGGAGGCGGAGCGGTGGGAGCAGGAGCACCCGGAGGCGTCTTCCGATCGCTCCCCGGTCCCCGAGTTGCCCGTGGCCGTGGGTGAGTTCCACAAGGCCCTGGACCATCTGAAACAGCTTCAGATAGACGACTTTACGGGTATCCTGAGAGTGATGGGTGAGAGGCCGGTAATCATTCGCCTGCTGGACGCCCCCCTTCACGAGTTCCTCCCACGCTACGAGCAGCTTGTGAGGGAGTTGGTGGAGATGGAAGCAGGGGAAGCTTCCCATGAAGAGCTTCGTTCCCGGGAGGAGTTCCTCCAACTGGTGGAGTCGCTACGGGAGGCGAACCCCATGCTGGGCCATCGGGGTTGCCGTCTGGGCCTGACCTTCCCCGCCATCTACGAGATGCAAACCGAGGCCATCATCACCGCCAGCGCCCGCCTCATCCAGGAAGGGATTGCTCCCCACCCCGAGATTATGATTCCTCTCACGTCCCACGTGAACGAGATGCACAGGTTGAAGAAGGGATTGTCCGCCGTGGCGGAGAGGGTGCAGCAGGATATGGGCACAAAGGTGAAATACCTCTTCGGGACCATGATTGAGGTCCCACGGGCTGCACTGACAGCCGGCGAGATAGCGGAGGCGTCCGATTTCTTCAGCTTCGGCACCAACGACCTCACCCAGACCACCTATGGTTTCAGTCGGGATGATGCCGAGGGCAAGTTCCTCAACCACTACATAGACAAGGAAATCCTTCCATACAATCCCTTCGTCACCATAGACCCGGACGGAGTCGGCGCACTGGTCCGCATAGGTGTGGAGCAGGGCCGCCGCACTCGCTCAGACCTGGAAGTGGGTATATGCGGAGAGCACGGCGGTGACCCGGCCAGCGTTGCCTTCTGCCACCGGGAAGGGCTGGACTACGTGAGCTGCTCTCCCTTCCGCGTTCCGGTGGCGCGCCTCGCCGCAGCCCAGGCCGCCCTTGAGAGCTCGGATCAGGAAGATGCTAGCCGCACAGTCTAGGCCAAAGGAACCCTTTTGATCCCTACGTTGCGCTGGTGGAATTGCTTGCTTGGGTTATGACAATAATTGATAATATTTGTTATCCGGGCTATTGCAGACCAGCTCTCCGTAGTTGTCGATGGGAAACTACACTATCTTCCACCGTCCCGTGGAAAACGGCATTGAGGTTATCCAGGTTCTCAGCCAGGCCAGGGATATTGACCCTACTCATTTCTAATCACGGTGGTGTCGCACTGTGAGTCAGCAGCCAGCATCAGGGCAACGAGTACGGATAAGGGAGGGCGTCGAGAAGTACGGCGGCTTGTTCGGCCGGATAATTCACCGGCAATGGGTCACGGGGAGTGTGGTCTACCACCGTGAAAGTCCCGAAGCCAAAGTAGGCCAGGGGCAGATTGCCCTGGTTGTCGAACTGGAAGACCCGCCTCCCGGCCTGGAACCCGTCATTCTGTGCTACGAGGAACACATCTCCCGTATACCTGACAGATAGCCGCTCCGCCACTCCCCTACGTCAGCGCGGCAATTTCTCCCTCAAGCCCCTCGATGTCACCCTCGCTGAGGTTGAAGTATTTAGCGTCCGGGTGATGGAACACCAGAGCCGAGACCGCTGATTCCGGGTCCATCATAAACCCCTCGGTCAGCTCCACGCCGATGTTTTCCGTCACGTTCAGCAGCCGGAAAAGCTGCTCCTGGTCCTCCAGCCGGGGACAAGCGGGGTAGCCGAAGGAGTACCTGCGGCCCCGGTACTGGGTGCGGAACAGGTCTTGATATGTTATGTCCTGTGGGTCGCCGAACCCCCACATCTGGCGAATCTGCTGGTGCAGAAGCTCGGCAAATGCTTCAGCCCCTTCCAAAGCAAGGGCCTGGAGAATATGGGAGTTGAGGAACTGGCCCTCGACTTTCCAACGCTCCGCCAGGTCACGCACCCCCAAACCGATGCTGGTGACGAACATCGCCACATAGTCCTTCCGAGCCGTACTCCCAGGAAGGACGTAGTCGCTGAGGCACAGGCCGTCCCGCTGGGACTGTCGGCCAAAGTAGAACCGGTCCAGGACTGTCTCACCGTCCGGCCCATAAATCAGCGTCCACTGACCATCGGAGTTACAGGGGAAGAACTTGAACACGGCATTGGCAGTGATGTCCGAGTGGGCCAGCACCTCATCCTCCACCCGGCGCACGGCGTCGTGTAGCTCCTGGGCAGCGGGGTCTCCGGCGGCGAGGGCGTCGGCGAACCTGCCCTTGAACCCCAGATGACGCACATAGAGCATCTGCGGGTTGATATAAGGGAAGATTCTTTCCATGTCATAATCCCGCAACACGTGGAGCCGCAGGTCGGGAGGGTTGGGGACCTGGAAGTCGTAGCGCACCTGTGCCGGCGCTACCGCTGGGGCAGCCTCAGCATCCTCAGAGCGACGGCGCCCATCGGCTCCCAGTATCTCCTCGGTCTCAGCCTCAAGGGCGGCGGCCAGCTTCTCCCGCTCATCGGCCTCGACGATGGTATTGGCAAGGGCCAGTCCGGCCATAGCGTCGGGTGAGTAGGCCACCAGTCCGTCGTACTCAGGGGCTATGCGGGTCCGGGTGAAGCGATTGGACAGGGCGGCTCCGCCGACCAGGATGGGACTGGCGACTCCTGCCTGACGGAAGTCCCGCACCGTCTCTACCATCATCTGAGCCGATTTGACCAGCAACCCGGAGAGGCCGATGATGTCTGGGTGGTGCTGTAGATAGGACTCGATAAGTTCCTGGGGTGGCACCTTGATGCCCAGGTTAATGACCTGATATCCGTTATTGGACAGAATGATGTCCACCAGGTTTTTACCGATGTCGTGGACATCCCCCTTCACCGTGGCCAGTACCACCCTGCCTCTTGTGGCCGTGTCCAGTCGGTCCATGTGAGGCTCAAGGTGGCTTACGGCGAACTTCATGGACTCGGCGGACTGAAGCACCTCCGCAACAATCAACTGGTTAGCGTTGAACTGCCGGCCCACCTCGTCCATGCCGGCCATCAACGGCCCGTTGATAATCTCCAGGGGGGTACGGCCCGCCAGCGCCTCATCCAGATCCGCGGCCAGCCCTTCCTTGGTGCCCTCGATTATGGCAAGTGCCAGGCGTTCGTCCAGGGGCAGGCTGCGCCGCTCTTCGGCAGTGGCCTTGGGAGCCTTGTCCCGGAAGTGGGCGGCAAAGGCGGCTACCGGGTCCTCACCCCGGTTCCATATGAGGTCCTCGGATAGTATCCGCTCCTCTTCGGGGATGGAATTATACCGTTCCATCTGCTCTGAGTTGACGATGGCCATGTCCAGCCCGGCCTGAACGCAATGATAGAGAAACACCGAGTTGAACACTTCCCGCCCTGCCGGTGGTAGACCGAAGGACACGTTGGAGATGCCCAGGATGGTCTTGGTCTGGGGCAGAGCATCTTTAATGAGACGGACACCTTCGATTGTCTCTGCGGCAGAGCCGAGGTAGTTCTCATCGCCGGTGCCTGCCGGGAAGACCAGAGGATCGAAGATAATATCCTCCAGAGGCACGCCGTACTTTTCATTCAATATTTGGGCGGAACGCAGGGCAATCTCCAGCTTGCGTTGGCGTGTGACCGCCTGGGCCTGTTGTTTGTCCTCGTCTATGCAGCCAACAACCAGGGCCGCACCGTAGCGCCGTGCCAGGGGCACCACTGCCTGGAAACGGGCCTCTCCGTCCTCCAGATTGACGGAGTTGATGACCGACTTGCCCTGGAGTCGCTTGAGCGCTTCTTCTATGACGTGGGCGTCGGTGGAATCTATCATTACAGGGGCCTTGACCTTTTTGGTAAGGATATCCAGGAATGCGTTCACGTCGGACACTTCATCCCTGTCAGGGTCCTGAAGGCACACGTCCAGCAGATGCGCTCCACCACGGACCTGGCGGCGGCCGACCTCAGAGGCCTCCTCGAAAGCGCCCTGGCTTATGAGCCGGCGGAACCGGCGGCTGCCGAGGACGTTGGTGCGCTCGCCCACAATGGCGGGACGCGTATCCTGGTCAACCACCAGAGCTTCGATGCCGGAAATCCGAGTCTCGTGAGACTCGACCATATCCCTGGAGGACTTTCCCGCCGCCGTCTGAGCCAACAGGTGGACGTGGTCAGGTCCAGTGCCGCAGCATCCACCAACCAAGTTTACCCACCCGGACTCGATAAACCGTCCGATGGTCCCCGCCATCATCTCAGGGGTCTCGTTGTATTTGCCATCCTCGTCGGGGAGTCCGGCATTGGGAACACAGGCCACGGGGAAGCGTGATAGACCGGCCAGGGTGCGTATGTGGTCTGTCATGAACTCCGGGCCGGTGGCACAGTTGAACCCAATCCATAGCAAGTCCCGGTGGGCGAGGGAAGTGTAGAATGCCTCAGCATCCTGTCCCGCCAACAGAGTCCCCATAGGCTCTATGGTCCCTTGCACGGCCACGTGAACCTGTCGCCCTAGCTCGGCAAAGGCCCGGTCTATGCCTTCCAGTCCGGCTTTGACATTTATGGTATCCTGGCTGGTCTCCAGCAGCAGCACGTCAACGCCGCCCTCCATGAGACCGACAGCCTGCTCGTGGTATGCGGCAGCCAGTTCGTCGAAGGTGATGCCGCCGGTGACGGAGATAGTCCTGGTGGTCGGCCCCATAGAGCCTGCCACGAAGCGCGGCTTGTCGGGAGTACTGACAGCGTCAGCCAGGACGCGGGCCTGACGGGCCGCTTCCCGGTTAATGTGACGGGCTTCATGGGCCAAGCCATACTCCGACAGTACGACCGAGGTCGCTCCGAAGGTATTGGTTTCCAGAATATCGGCCCCGGCGTCCAGATAAGATTGGTAAATGTCGCCGATGACGTCGGGGC
This sequence comes from Dehalococcoidia bacterium, assembly GCA_021296015.1. Taxonomy (GTDB): domain Bacteria; phylum Chloroflexota; class Dehalococcoidia; order Lucifugimonadales; family JAGWBF01; genus JAGWBG01. Next base: position 20,903 of record JAGWBG010000013.1, read on the forward strand.
GGACGAGTACCAGGTACTCGTTGCATCCTTCGTACTCCGGCCCACCGAAATCCTCTGGCCCCAGGTCCCGTGCCTGGATAGACGTGCCCATAGCGCCGTCCATGACCAGAATACGCTGGCTGAGCAACGATTTCAGTGTGCCTATGCGCTCGGTCTCGTTCATATAGCCTCCATCTGATGACGCGCTGGTGCATCCAAAGGCCATTATAGCATAGGCCACTTGCGAAGATAATCGGAACATCCCAGATTGAATTTTCAGTGGGGGTTCTACCGTTGTAATGCGTGCCCGCTACCAGTTATATTTAAACTCTCGCCGATTTCGGCCATCGGTCGCAAAGACAAGGTGCTAATCTAAGGGTTCCATTTCTCACGCATCTGAACTTACTTCCTCCGGTCCCACAGGGTAGGGCTGCGATTAGAGCGGGCCTTTTCGTGACCCAGGTGCTGCCTCTGCCTGTAAAACCCCAGACGTGGATGAGTGCTGAGCCGGTGCGGGAGGCCATCACCTTCCCCCTCTCCGACGGAGATGGCACCGCCGATATATACCGGGTCTCAGACGGCAAGGTACGTGCCGGAGTCCTGGTCACAGCGGGTATTAACCCTGCACCCAGGGACGACCACCGCATCGTAAACCTGGGGAAGGCACTGGCCTTGGCCGGATTTGTAGCCATGTTCCCCTGGTCTCCTTCGATGATGAGCAAGCGGCTCAACCTTGACGAGCCGGACAATCTAGTCAGGGCTTTCGAGTATCTTAGAGGTCTGCCGTACGTGGACCCGAACCGGGTGGGCATGGCCGGGTTCTGTGTGGGCGCCTCTATGCTTATAGTTGCAGCTTCCGACTCACGAATCAGCGACGATGTAAACTTTGTCAGCGACTTCGGCGGCTACTACGACATGAGTGACCTGTTCAAGCAGATTTCCAGTAACCGTAGCTTCTATCGCCAGACGGTGGAGCCCTGGGTCCCCAACCATCTGACCGAAGAGGTCCTCACAAATCATCTGATTGAGAGCCTGGAAGAAGAGGATGAGAGGGAGACGCTGAGCCACATCTTCATCGAGAAAGATTCCGCTCGGTCCTCCTCCCTGGACGGGATTTCGACCGAAGGCATGGCAGTATACCACCTTCTGGACTCTCTGAACGCCCAGGATGAAGGTCAACGGCTGACTCTGGAAAAGGCGGATAAATTTGTTGGCGACCTCCCGGCCGACTTCCTTGAGGGGCTGAAAACCATATCTCCCAGCACCCACGTAGGCGATTTGAAAGCGCAGGTGATGATTGCCCACGACCGGGAGGATAACCTTGTTCCGGCGGAGGAATCACGACGGCTGGCAGACGCCCTATCGGAGCGCGGGCGCATTCGTCACACGGAGTTCTCCTTCTTCTCCCACGTGACCCCGGACAAGCGAGTGGGGCCGCTTACCTTTATGAGGGAGGCCTTCAAGCTGTTCCGCCACACCTACAGCATCATCCGGGTAACGGTTTGAGGGCCCGACTTTGGCCTCCCATTCAATCCTTGACATATGATACCCTGGATGTTATCATTCATCTACAGTAGTCAATTAAATTGTCTATAGTTGCCTAATGATATGAAAGCAGGCATCACATGTTCTTCGTAACACCTGAACCCCATACACTTGACCTTGAAGAGTTGGAGCGTATGCGGTTCCGGGTGGACCGGTTCCTGCTAATGCCCAAGTATGAGGAATGGATGCGCCGTGAAGCCTTTATCAGGCAAGCCTACTCGTCAACAATGATTGAAAACCCCAGCATATCTGAGGAAGAACGGGCAAAGGCTGAGGTGGAGCTAAGTGTTGACCGTCCTGACGTCGCCAACTATGCAAGAGCACTGGAATTTGTGGACTTTATGAGTAGAGACCAAGACGTAGTGCTGGATGAACTCTTAATCCGGCAGATGCATTGGTTCCTGATGCGCGGAATGAGCGACCATCATTACCTTCCAGGGCAATACAGGAAGGAAACCAATTGGATTGAGGACAATGGGATCAAGGTCTATCAACCTCCACACCAACTTGATATTACCCCTTTGATGAGAGAGTTAGTTGAAGCCCTCAGAGATGATGGTCTCCATCCCATACTCAAGGCAGGTGTTGCACATGTCCATATGGTTGCCATTCATCCCTTCGTGGGTGGCAATGGACGTACTGCCCGGCTATTAGAAACCTTCGTACTTCAGAGTAGTGGTTGGGGATTCCGGAATCTTCTGGCATTGGATAGTTACTATCAGCGTAGCCGTAATGAATATATCGGTGCCCTGGTGAGCACACTTGGCTCAAAGTTTCCAGACCGGTATGACGCAACTTCCTGGTTGGATTTCTTTTGCATGTCGGTTGTTGTACAAGCCCGACTCCTTGAGAGCCGTCTAACTGAGTGGCAGATGATGGTGGATAACATACACAGGGAACTGAGGCCACTAGGACTCTTGGACAGACAAATTGATGGGCTCGTGTATGCAGCCCGAAAAGGGGAGATAGCACGTCGCGACTATATTGAGGTTACAGGTGTCTCCCATCTTACTGCTACGAGAGACCTCGCCTCGATGGTGGACAAAGGTTATCTCATAGCAGAAGGGATGGGGCGGAATAGGAAGTACCGCACAACCAGTGCAGTCTTAGCAAGACCAGTCGCCCATGAACCGGTCGGTGCTCAGCAACGGCTACCATAGCGAGGGCCACGTGCTGGCACAGGCTCGAATATGTTAGAATTTAGGTATACCAACTTTATGATATGCCAGAGGTAACGATGCCCAGAAATTACTGGATGATGATTACTAACCTGGAGAACTTTCGGGTTACTCGTGATCTTGGCTTCACGGTGCAGGGACTGAATGCCCACCTCCAGCGGAAGGCGCAGCGCATAGAACCCGGCGACCGGATTCTGTACTACATCGGCGGAAAGAGATATTTCGCAGCTACGGCCACGGCTACCTCCCGGTATGCCGAGGACCCTGCGCCCGTATGGAAGAAAGAGGGCAACAATAGCCCCTGGGCTTTCAAGGTAAACATTCAGTCCCAGTATATTCTGGACGAGAATGAGTTTATAGACGCGTGTCAGCTGGCTCCCAGGCTGGAATATGTGCGTAAATGGGCGCCTGAGGACTGGTACATAGCTTTCGCCCAGAGCAAGCTGCATCTCCTGCCGAAAAAAGACTTCATGTTGATTGAAGAGGAGATACGAAAAATAAGGGCCAATGGCAATGGCACAAAACGCCGTCCAAAATCCCATGGGGCACATCGTCGCCGAACCGGGCAACCTAGCGGATAACCAAGCACAGCAAGCCAAAAGAAAGTGCCCCGAAAATATCGGGGCACTTTCTTTTCTTGTCCCTAGCTCAGCGGTGGGTTATCTGTTTACCATATCGTAGCTGCGGAGCAGCTTGCCCGGCGTAGCCCCGGTGCATACGGTATCCTCTTCAAAGGTCACCACACCGTTGACCACGGTGTAGCGTATGCCCTTGGCCTTCTGGATAAGCCGCCTCTCTTCTCCGGGGAAGTCGGTGGCATACACCGGGCTGCTGTATTGCAGGCCCAGCTTGTCCATGTCGTATACGATTATGTCGGCAGCGTAACCTTCCCTCAGGATACCTCTGTCGGTGAATCCGGCGATCCATGCCGGCAGGGCGCTCAGCTTGTAGTGGGCCTTCTCCAGGCTCATAATCCCCCGGTCCCTTGTCCACAAAGACAGGAAGTTAACGGGCCACGTGCCGACGGTCAGGTAACGAACGTGTGCGCCACCATCGGAAACACAGGGGTGGGTGTAGGGATGGTTCTGGATTTCTACCATAGCCTGAGGGTCTGTGCCGGTAGTGGGGTCGGTCGAGAACTCAGTCAGCAGGTCCTCGTCCAGTGCCAGGTCCAACATGGCATCCATGGGGTGCTTGCCCGTTGCTTCGGCCAACTCTGCGATAGTCATTCCCTCGTACTGGAAATTCCTGTCGTGTCGTACCTCGACCACTCGCATCTTGCTCCAGTCCGATGCAACGTCGGCCGTTCCACCAGTCCCGGTCCAGGCTCCCACGTCCTGTCTCATCCGGTCTCGCACGCCGGGAGTCTTCAGCTTGGCAATCCGCTCTTCCGGAGTGCCGACGAAGGGGTCTATCCAGATGGGCAAAGCATCGAACCCGTTGTACTCGGCAAGCTCGAAAACCGGCGAAACGGCGACTGCACTGCTCTGGGCGAACATAAGCGCCCCCTCGGCCTGTGCCCGCTCAAGGAAGGCCAACTGCTCCTTGTAACGTTCCGGTGCCACGTCACTCTGGCTGACCGCTCCCCACTGGAGGGGCCGTCCGCTGGCCAGGCACATCTGAATCAGGAAGTCCTCCCGGCCTCGGCCAGGGGCATCACCCTCTACCGGGTCGAACGCCAGTCCGCCGGAGCCAGTTATATCGGCGCCTCCCAGAAGGTCCGGCTCACCCGGCGGAAGTGGCCGCTCGGCTGCGCCCCTTGTCCAGCCTATGCTGCCTATCCCAAACTCAGACAAGACCTCCGCCAGGGCCAGATATTCCTCGTTGGAAGCTACCTGGCTGGGTATAAAGCGGCCATCATCAGGGCGATTGAGCAGGGTCTTCATGGAAGACCAACCGAAGGCCCCCGCCTTCATCGCCTCATGGACTATGGCCTGCATATGCTTTGTTTCCTTCTCGGTTGCGTTGACACTTTCTCGGGATTCTTCGGGTCCAACCAAGTACAATCTCAGGGGATTGAAGGGAACCAGAGCACCCACGTTGACACCCAGCGGGCTTCTGGACAAGCTGTCCATCCGCTGTGGGAAGGTCTCCCAGTCCCAGCGCAGGCCCAACTCCATAGTCCTGAGGGGAATGGCCTCTATCCTGGTCAGCAGA